>JALOLV010000377.1 GCA_025455785.1 Spirosomataceae bacterium
CCGAGCGTATCCAGCATGCCGAACTGCTGATTTGCTTAGACTCTGGCCCTCAAAATTTAGCATCTTGTCTGAATAAAAAAACGATTGTATTGTTTGGACCCGGACACTCCGAAGCCTTCGGGCCTTACAGTTTGGGGAGTCGATTTATACACAAGATTCATGGTTTTGACTGCCATCCGTGTTTTCAGCAATCATGCAAACGTCCATCAAACTCTTGTATGAACCAGATTGAGGTACAAGATGTCTTAGATTTAATCCAGATTTGAGGCGTTATTCGCCAAATTTATCAATTATTTCTAATGCTTTTGGCACTTCTAACTGATTCTCAATAGCTTGGCTAATCGTTTCATCCAATTGCATTTTCTCAATATTCGAGAGTTTTCTTTTCAGTTTTATATTCTCAACGTACTGATGCCAAGCGTATCGGTATTCGATGGCGTTGCCAACACTCAAAGCCAAATAAGCCCATTGTAAGTACGAATTTGTATTAAGAAACTCAGCTTTGTTTGGGCAAGATTTTATGTATTGAAAATAGAGCGGAACCTGATTTGACTGAATAAAAGCCTTGGTGATTTGGTCTTGGTACAAGACTCGGTCTTTCCAAGTGATATTAGAAATTGTGTTTAAGAATAATAGCGTATCCTTCATTTTGCCGTAAGCATAGAGTTTATAAACCTGCGGAATCATACTTTTAGGATTATCTTTTGCGGTTTTTTCAAATGCCGCAATTGCCTCTTTGTTTTTGCCCAAATCGAGTAGAAGTAAGCCAAAATCTATCCAAGAAGTAGGGCTGTTGGGGTGTTTTGCACAAAAATCCTCCATAACCAAAATTGCCTGGGTGGTATCGCCTTTAAACTTATAACTATCTGCAATATACGTTGGCAAACCCGCAAAGTGCGGATTCTTTTTGTATTCTGAAACGGCCATCGGAATGGCCGTTTCAAAGAAAAGTTGCTTTTGTTCTTTTGTTAGGTTGGTCGTGGCAACTTGCTCTCGCAAAGCCAAAATCGCCAAAGCCACATCAGTTTTACCAATCAAGGCATTGTCATAAGTTGCCTTTCCTAAATTGATGGTTTTGTAAATATCATCGCTTTTTAACATATCTGCCACTCCTTTAGCAGTATTGTAGGTTTTGAAATTGTATTGATAACCCACAAAAACAGCAAAAACGATGAATATACTCGCTAATGAAACTTTTAGAGAAGTTGGTAAATAAATATTGTTTGCTGCTGGCATCGAAACCGAATTCACAAAAGCCAAAACCGCAAAAACAATGGTTACGCCCGTTACGGTATCGAAATTGAAGAAATGAAAAACCCAGTAATTGACAAAAAAGCAGGTGAGAACAATTTTCTGAATAGTGAGAAGTTGTGTTTTTTTCCATACCTGAAAAACCGCAACCGCAAATATCATAACATAGGCAAGTGTCCCTAAAACCCCAGTGCCAGAGAGCAATTCTAAGAAAATATTATGTGATTTATCAAAAAACTCTTCGGTGCTAATCAGCTCAAGGCTTCCGTGGTGGTTAAAAATAGCATTGAAGTTCCCTTGTCCCCAACCCATCAGAGGATGGTCTTTGAAACCCTCCCAAGCGGCGGTCCACAAGTCTAATCTTACCTGCGATGTATAGTCATTATCGGGAGAGAAATTGAGGATTCGGCTAAGAAAAGAGTTTTGGGTAATCTTTTTTGTAAGAACGTATGCGATAATCAGGGTGGTTATTCCGGATACCAAAACCCATTTTTTCTGTTTTTTGTTTTCTGATTTACGGATAAATAGTCCTTCAAAGACAACAACGCTTGCCGAGAAACTAACGATTGCAGAGCGAGTACCCGTTTTTAGCAATATAAAGAATAAAAACACCAAAAAACACAATGCGATGATTGTCTTCGATTTTGTACTTTTTGAGAAGACAAGAGCAAAAAAAATCAGGTAGATTACACAAAGTACATAAAATGAAAGGTAGGCAGAATTACCGATGGTACTTACTATCCTTTTGTTTGGGATTTGGTTATACAACCCAAAAAACGCCACGGAGAACCCAACCAATAAACTAATAATCAGAAGTTTTTTCCATTTTGAAGTGTCGAAAACAGCCCCCCAAACAAAAAATAAAATTCCTAAGTGCAGGTATAACAGGAATCCATCTAAACGTTCGAGATTGGAGAGCAAACTCAATTCGGGATTCACAGAGAAGAAATCTACTATAAAAAGAATTACCAAAAAGGCAATCACCGAATAACTCAGCAACGATTTTTTTGGCAAATACTTACTACTCTGTACACATAAAATGCTCCACAATGCAAAACTTATCAATACCAAAACCTGAAAATATAGGGTCTTAAAAACACTCACTCCGAGAAATATCTGATTGTCGAACACAACAGGCGTAAACGCAATCAGTACAGCCATCATAAAAATGACATTGGGAAGTATTCTCGTTTTCGATTCCATTTTTTTATTGATAATTCGATACAAATCTATAAATCTTTAAGTTTGGAATCTGTTCGGAGCAATAAAATAAACTAACTTTTTATCTAATGGATTGATTGGCTTGACTTGTCTCAATTGAAAATGAATTGGATTACCCGAATATTTCAAAAATCTCGCTAAATATAAATTCCTACAAAACTCAATATGACTAAAGTGTAGCTTGCTGTATAAATTTAAAAGGTTGAAAATCGAAATGAATAAATTGATTCTATATTTTTTTGGCAATCTTGACCATAGAATCAATTGCTAAATATACGCTTATACAATCAAGTGTTGTAAGTTCTCCCATAACAACCGCCCAGCGTTCAGCCATCTCGTCGCTGGTAAATGAGATGTTTTTTTTTGAGACAAATTCTTAGAGTTATCGGTTTCTACATTGTGGGGCTTGGGTCGAATTTCCAAAAGTGGTCCGCAAATACATCATTTATTACCATAGTAAGCTCAACTTTAGCTCACCTGTTTCGGTGTGCGACTTTCATCTCTGCACAGTGGGATAAAGGAAATATCGGAAAATAGTCAACTTCATTTGTTCAAAATACCACAGCAATCGGCGAAAACCCCTTTGAAGTTTTTAGCTTAGTCTTAGAAACCAGAACTACTTTATTTGCAATGGGCGATAACGTTTCTGCAATTAAAAATAATAGTGTAATATTAGGTACAAGTACTTCTACAACTCTTGCTAAGGAGTCTTTAGCTCGATTGATTAGAGGAGTTTATTTTTGTGTTGGTACTTTGGGCGACGAAATAACCATCAATTCTCCCGACTTTAACGCCGTAATTTTTGCAAAGGCCCTCGAAGAACGTACACCTAAAACCAACGACGATGTAGCAATTATCCGTAAAGAAATAGAGACCCTCGAAGAAAAAATAGAAGAAATTTATTCCAAAAACAAAAGAT
>JALOLV010000378.1 GCA_025455785.1 Spirosomataceae bacterium
GTTTTCGTCTGATGGATTTTTAGGGTCGGTGTGTTGCCAAATTTCGGCGATAATTCCCCATTCATTTACTCCAACCAAACGATGGCGTTCGCCTTGCTTTAAGTTGATAATCGAATTTATCGGTAATTCTAATTGAGCCGTTTCTTCGTCGGTATCGCTCACCACCACTCCGGCTGTACCGCCAATTACTTTCCAGATTTCGGCTCTACGAAAATGATATTGCCACGAAAGGCGTTTGTTTGGTGCAACAATCAAGATTTTTGGGCTTAATTTCTCGAATCCTGCAAAATCGGCCAGCGAAAGATGCGGAAAGAATGTCTCGATAAATTTAGGGGCTTGGGCGTCGTCGATTACAAAAAAACCACCCCACGGACGGCTCGAATCTTCGTTTACAATTCCAAAACCCTGACCTTCAATATTTTGTCTAACTGCCTCAAAAACAGTTGATTTCTCGGTTGCTGCGTTAAATTTCATGAATATTTTTTTGAATTCCTGATTGATAACACCTATGCTATCTATGATTGCTATGTGGTTACAAAATTAAAGAATCCGATGGATTTATCGGAAGAAAACATTATTTTTCAATGACAATGTAAAAATCAGACGATACTCTGCTAAAATAATGCCAGCAAACCCTTATAAACTAAGCCAAACCGACATCAAAGAACCTCCCAAATCAATTTTACAAGCCTTAAAACAAATCGGTCCGCGACATCAAAGAACCTCCCAAATCAATTTTACAAGCCTTAAAACAAATCGGTCCGGG
Source organism: Spirosomataceae bacterium (assembly GCA_025455785.1). Classification (GTDB taxonomy): domain Bacteria; phylum Bacteroidota; class Bacteroidia; order Cytophagales; family Spirosomataceae; genus JALOLV01. Next base: position 767 of record JALOLV010000378.1, read on the forward strand.
CATCGTTTTGGCGGCCTCGATTGTCGGTTCGGGCGAACTGATTGCCACCACTACCCTCGGTGCCGAGGTCGGATACGTAGCTCTCTGGATGGTCATCTTTAGTTGTTTCATAAAACCCATCATACAATCCGAAATGGGGCGTTTTACCATTGCAACGGCTCAAACTGGCTTAGAAGGATTCGACAAAGTGCCACCCCGCAAAGTTATCATTTGGCTTTGGGCTGTTATGACCATCATCACTCAGCTACAAATCGGGGCAATGTATGCAGGAGTTTCGCAGGTGCTAAACTTGGTTTTTCCGTCGGTTTCGGTCAATGTTTTTGTGATTATTTTGATAATTATCACGCTGTTTATTCTACTCGGTGGAGGCTATAATCGCATCGAAAAGTTAGCAATGATAAAAGTTGGTTTCTTTACGATGCTGACATTTACCGCCGCACTTTTGCTAATGCGACAACCACAGTATTTTTCGTGGGAGAAGGTATCCGAAGGTTTGAAATTTAACCTACCCGACGACGGACTCAAAACTGCCGTGGCTGTATTCGGAATCGTGGGCGTTGGAGCCGCCGAATTATTTATGTACCCGTATTGGTGCGTCGAAAAAGGGTATGCCAGATATGCTGGTTATACCTTATTGAGAGATGGAAATGAGGTCAATCGTGCCAAGGGCTGGATTCGGGTAATGAATATTGATATTCTTGCTTCGATGTTTATTTACACCATCGCGACGATTGCGTTTTATCTGCTCGGTGCGGGAATTCTGAACGGAATGGGACTGATGCCATCGGCCAAAGACATGATAAAAGTATTGTCGAATATTTACACCAAAACACTGGGCGAGTGGTCGCTTTGGCTCTTTTATCTGGGGGCAATCTTTACACTTTACGGAACAATATTTGCCTCAACGGCGGCAAATTCGAGGGTTTTTGCCGATATGGCAAGGATTTTGGGGAGGTTCGATGCAGATGATTATCCTACCCGATTAAAATACCAAAAAGCATTTACCATTATGCTAATTGCGATTCCGCTTGCGTTTTATTGGATTTTTCAATCGCCAGTTCAGATGGTTTTGGCTGGTGGAATCGCTCAATCGGTTATGTTACCAATTATCGGTTGGGGAACTGTCTATCTGCACCATAATTATTTACCAAAAGCCCTAAAACCACCTCTTTATGTTACGATAGCACTTTGGTTTGCCTCGATTTTGATAACGCTTCTGATGAGTTATTATGTCTGGATGAAGTTTATTTCCTAAACACCCCATCATAAAAACTACCCATATATGCCCCCCAACGAAGTTTTTTGGGCATCGGGATGGTGGTTTTGAGGCAATTTACCCGCATACCATCGAATGTGTAGGTTTTGAATGGGTTTGTCCCGTGTGCATAAATAATATCAAGAAAGCCATCATTGTCTAAATCGGTCAGTAGCGGTGTCGAAGAAACATTATGTCCTGCCAAACCCTCAACCAAAGCCATAGACTCTTTGTTTGTAAACTCGATTGCATAAAGCGTTGTGTAAAATGTCTTTCTGCTAAGCGAATCAAGTATCTGATAATCAACACTCAAAATAGCTTCGTCAATGCCATCGCCCGTCAAATCGGCTACGATTGGGCTACTCGTTTGATAATAACCGAGCGAATCTAAATATTCGACTTTACCCGTTTTACCATTGAGCATGGCTTGCTTTGTCCATGACAATTCGGGCCAAACACCTTGTGCAAACGAAACAAAAAAATCGGGCGTCGTGTCTTTATTAAAATACCCGATTCCCATCGAGCTATACGCCTCGGTGTCGGCTATTTGGGTTGTCCAGAGGTTTTCAAAAGTTTTGCCATCGAATGTCATCACCCTACCATCAACGGCGTTGGCAACGACGTCTTCGACATCGTCTTCATTCAAATCTACCCAAGCGGGCGGAGCAATAAATCCTTTGTTTGGGCTTGTTGCCAATTGTTTGGCGGTTGATAAATCGCCTTTCAGAATCATCTCGACATCGCCCACAAACAAATTACCGCCAACAGTTTCGCCGCCCGTACCGAAGATGATTTTTGATTTTTCGGGATAATTTTTGTCGAATCTAATGGCAATCGACATATAAATCTCTTTTTTATCGGGCATTTCGGCTTCGGCTAAGAGTTTGCCCGTTGCCGAACTCAAAATGACGATTCGCCCCGTAGCTCGATTCGGGTTATGCGGTGGCACCCAAATATCGCCGCCGTTAGAGATGATAATGTCATTGAGACCGTCTTCATCAATATCGTGGATAAACTGCGGATTATAGAAATTAAACCAGCGTTTCTTGCCGTTATTTGAGTAAAAAGTTGTGTCAAATTTCCAGATTGTCTTGCCATTTTTACCATTCAAAACCTTAAACTCCGACGACCGACCTGTGATAAAAACGTCTTCGATTTGGTCGTTATTGACATCCATCAAGGCTGGCGAACCAAAGATTTGGTCTTGTGCTGAATTTCGCCAAAGCATCTTTCCAGTTTTTCCATCCAAAGCAATCATTGCCGAGTCGCAGGCCTGGAATTCGAGCCGACCAGTTCCCAGTACGACGTCTTTTATTCCGTCTTGATTGAAATCGGTAGCCCGTGGCGATGAAAACGTACCAACAGTCTTTAGCTCTGCCGACCAATTGGATTGGGCTGAAACCCCAAAACAGAATAAAAAAAAGGCAAATACGAGTAGCTGCTGTTTCATAGGGACGTTCCCAAATTTTTATAAATTGGCAATATTTACTGATTACATTCAAAGATAATGATTATAAACTCGCCTCAAAAATATAGAGCTATCCACCATTCGTTTTCGATAAATTTACGATTATTTGATTATTGATATTTGTTAGTATTCATCTCTCATAAAATATATTATTTTTTTTGGCCGTTAAATAACAAATATACCTATACGTTAGGTTTATTAGAAAAGATTTCTAATTTTGAGTATATTTGCAACCAAATATGGAGTCTAACCACTTAACCGTTTTTGTTCAAATGGCAAAAAGAAAAGACGTTCAGGAAGAACCTGAACAACAAATAAATATTGAATTATCGGAGGAGATGGCTGAGGGAGTTTATGCAAATTTGGCAATGATAGCACATTCAAATACTGAATTTGTAATAGATTTTATAAGATTGATGCCCGGCGTGCCTAAGGCAAAAGTAAAATCGCGTGTGATTTTGACACCCGAACATGCCCAACGCTTACTGATGGCATTGCAAGATAATATTGCTAAATACGAAGATAATTTCGGTACGATTCGCGAGACCAACGAGCCAGTTCCGTTTCCGATGAATTTCGGCGGCCCGATGGGAGAAGCCTAAT
>JALOLV010000379.1 GCA_025455785.1 Spirosomataceae bacterium
ATTTTATAAACAAGGAGAAAAGCTCTATGGAAAAATCGTCTGGCTGAAAGAACCAAACGAAAACGGAAAACCAAGGTTAGATAAGAATAATCCTGATGCCAAACTAAAAACAAAACCATTGTTGGGTCTCGTATTTTTATCAGGCTTTACCAAAGACGGCGATAAAGTTTGGGAAGATGGAAATATCTATGACCCTGAAAACGGAAAGACGTATTCTTGCAAAATGACAATTACCAGCCCAACAAAGATTGATGCGAGAGGTTATATTGGGATTTCGTTGATTGGTAGAACAACCAGATTCACAAAAGCAGATTGAAAGAATACAAAAATCCCAAATACAACTCGTTTGGGATTTTTGTATTAAAAAAAATTTTATTGATTCAATTGCTGTTCAGACAAAAACTTCACATCTAAACCTGTTGCGTTTTTGATAGCTTGATGGTTGTTTCTTGCATCAACAAAATTCGGATTTACTTGCATCGCACGATTGAAATAATATGACGCAATGTCATTTTTTTGCTCCGATAAATACAATAATCCTAAATTATTATAATTTGGCCAATTTGTAATAATATTTTGCCGAATCGGGTTTTGAAGTATAGAAATGATGAATGTATCCAACTTGATGCAAAACATCTCCAAAATTAGGATGAATCGCCAAAGCCTTTCGATAGTAGGCTAAACCTTCTTCTCCAAACTTTTTAGCCTTTTGCGGGTCTTTGTAAGCATTGTACGCATTCAAAACTTTGTCATAACCTAAATGTCTTAAAATTTGAGCGGAGTTTTGGTGATATTTATACCCACTTCTGTAAAGTGTTATTTCATCTTTCCAATCTGGGTTACGAATTATTGTTTTAAAACTATACAAACCCGTCAACACAGCTATTACTCCAATCAAAACAAGATTTTTATTAGTCCATTCTATTAAGTCAATTGATTTATCCGCAAAATCTATCTTCAAAATTTTTTCAAATCCAATCATTAACAAAATGGCAAATGCCAGAACTGGTGCATACATAAATCTTTCGGCTAAAATCCCTCCTCTCAAAAAAACAAAACCTAATGCTGGTGCAGAAGTAACCAAAAGTAGGGATAATCCAAACCCGAATGTGCTACGTGTCTTGAGAGACTTGAATGCAAAAAAGAGAATTATCAAGAATGAAAAAAGTCCTAAAATTGTCATCCAATCGCTGAGTTTTCCAGATGGTAATACATTATACGAATAATCATAAACCAAAGGATGTGGAACTACCAAAAGCCTTAAATAATAGAAAAACAGTTTAAATGTGGATAAAAACTTAGTATTCTCTGATGCGTAAACGTAGTTTACAATATCGTTAGGTACGACGCTTTTACCTATCAAAGCATTTTTTTGGATGAAGAAAATAATGACAACAACGACATAGGGTAAAATTCCAAATATTGATTGTGAAAGTGATTTTTTTGCAACAAAGTACAGGCTGATAGCAAGAACACCAATTCCTACAAATGAGGTTTCTTTTGATAATAATGCCAAATACATAGTAATCAAACCAGAAATCAAAAATTTAATTTTGGATGTTTCGAGGTACTTCCAATGCAATAATATGGCAGAAATAGTAAATAAAAATCCTAAAATTTCATCACGACTTTTAATATTGGCAACAACTTCTGTATGAATTGGATGGGTAATAAAAATTAATCCCACAAAAAATGAAAAAAACTTATTCCGGCCTGAAAACCATTTTTGGAGTAAAATCGTGAGTAGAAATCCAGAGATTGCATAAAGTATAATATTGTTAATATGGCTAACGGTCGAATTGAGTCCAAATAGTTGATATTCAATCGCAAAAGTAATTAGTCCGAGCGGACGATAGTAACCTAATTTGGCATTACTAAAATACCAAAAATCAGATTTTAGGATTTCAGGAATTCCCGCTAACCCTTTTTGAACAAATAAATTACGAGTGATTGCAGCAGTATCATCTAAAACAAATCCGTGATTGTAGGTATTGGCGTAAATAATTATTCCAATAAAAGCTACAATTGCACAAAAAAGATAGTTAATTTGTGAAGGTTGAATTAAAATAGTGTCAGTTAAAGAAGGAGTTGCATTGGCTTTTACTGCGTTCTCAGCTAAATTTTTTTTTGTTTTTTTAGACATAAGATTATGGGTTTATAAACAAGCGTTCAAATCTTATGCCATTTCGATTCTAAGGGGTTAAAAACAAAAAAAGCGTCTTTGCATAGACGCTTTAAAAAACTATTGTGATTCCGCTGGGACTCGAACCCAGGACCCATACATTAAAAGTGTATTGCTCTACCAACTGAGCTACGGAATCGAAAATCCGTTTAAATAATACTTTGTGATTCCGCTGGGACTCGAACCCAGGACCCATACATTAAAAGTGTATTGCTCTACCAACTGAGCTACGGAATCGTTACTTTAGGGTTGCAAAATTAATCAAAAACTTGAAATAAATTAAATTTTTTACTCTAAAACTTTGATTATTTTTGCGATTCAATTTGCGTTTTGTTAATCGTTTCGCTGAATTGAGGTGCAAAATTAGTATTAAAATTTATATGATGCAAATTAACTTTCTGAAATTTCTGAAAAAAATTTCCTTCTTTTTTTTAATCATTTCGCAAGTAATTGATAGTCAAGCACAAAGCGAATTATTTAAAAAAGCAGACATTTTATTTTCACAAAAAAATTATAATGAAGCTATAAAAATTTATACAAGACTTTTGAATGTTTCTCCAAACAATAATTCAAAAATATATTTGAAATTAAGTGCAGCTTACGAAAACAAAGGAGATATTCCACAGTGTCTTTATTATCTCAATCTTTACTACTTAAAACAACCCAACGATGCAGTTTTTAGTAAAATGGCAAACCTTGCCGAACAGAACAATTATAAAGGCTACGAAAAAAACGATTTAAATTTTATTGTACTACTTTATCGCCAATACTTTCCTTTCATTCTGCTTGGCGTAATGATTTTGGGAGTTTACATATTTAGTATTCTAATTTATAAAAGAATCAAAAAACAATACACCCCTACTCGACACAAATTTATCTTTTTTATCTATCTGATTATTCTATTCGTAATTATCAATATTCCGAATAACTACCGGGCGATTATCATCAAAAACAATAATGTTTATCTTAGAGACTATCCTTCTGCTGCTTCGCAGATTGCTGGACAAATTAATGAAGGACACCGACTCAATGTTGTAACGTCGGATGATATTTGGTACCAAGTATTCTGGGATGATAAATTTTGTTATGTAAAAGATAGCGATGTATGGGTAATCAAATAAAATTGAGCCGCTTCAAACAGCGGCTCAATTTTATTTAATGAGTGTGAGAATACCTTTCTTGACTTCATCGCTGTAATGAATGGCATAAAAGTAGTCGCCAGAGGCATAATCTCCACCATCCCATTTAAAATTTCGGTCAATGGTCAGAAATATAGTTTTACCCCACCGATTATATACTTCAAATTTTTGAAATTGGCGTTTGCAATTATCACCCGGAATAGCCCCAAGCGTAAAGTAGTCATTTAAGCCATCACCATTTGGAGTGAACACATTAAAAGGCTTTAAATCAGCATTGGCAACTGATTGGTCTTTTAATAAAAACTTTACTACCAAACTATCTCGATTGTTGGTGTAGCAACTGTTATCTTGAGAAACAAATTTCACCGAGTACTCTTTTGTATCTTGCCCATCCAATAACTTACAGGACGGTTCCCATCCAAAAGGACTTGTCAGTTTACCACGACCTGATTTATTATCAAAAAACATTTCAGCACTATTTAGAGTAAATCCA
>JALOLV010000380.1 GCA_025455785.1 Spirosomataceae bacterium
ATGGCTACTTCTTTGGTTGTATAGCCAATATATGTAAACACGAGGGTAGCATTTTTATCGGCTGTTAGCGAGTAGTTGCCATCAGCATCTGTAATGCTCCCATTGTTTGCTCCTTTGACAATCACACTTACGCCGGGTAAGGATTGTCCTTGGTCGTCTGTTACTTTACCTTTGATGTTTTGTGCAATGGCCCCGATACTGATAGTAAATACAAGTACCAAGGGAAGCAGAAACTTTCTTCGGTTGAGTTGAATCCACTGAGTAGAAATAATCATAGTTTTTAGAATAGAAAGAGTTTAGATAATATGTTAATTTGGACACTTTATTGGGCATGAGCTTGAATCTGGATATCGATTAATAACAGAAGGGGGCGATACCTTAAAAATGCTGATAATCAGCATTTTATTGACAAAACCCTCAATATCAAACCGTATCTATTTGAGCCCTACGCAATACTGAACACGCCGACGTACAAAACAATATAATACAGCATACGATTGCCAGTTTTGATATTTTCAAAACTGATAACATGAACAAACTTTTAAGGACTGACTTTTGGGTTTTAATAAGGTGACTTTTACAAACTTTAATGCGAAGTAAAAGCTATTCTGATTCAGCTAAATTTGACGAGTGGTGTGCAATGTTATGAAGAAATAATACAAAAAATTCTTTTAATATTTACACGTATAGGTAAATTTCAATAGGATGTATCGAAATCTCTCTCTAAACGGCACTGCAAACATTTGCACAAGATAACGCTGGCACCACTCTATAGATTCAAGGATTTGAGTAAAGATGAAACTTTACAACTAAGTAGGTTCGATTCATTGAGTAAAAGGTCTTTGAGATGGTTTATGTTTTAGGTTGAATAACTTATTTACAATTTTATAAAAGAATAATTCAAAAAACAACCTCTAAATTTCCCTTTTTTGACCATATTTTGATAATTAAGTGAATAAATAGTACTTTTCGTCTATCTGACAAGATTCTGGGATACAGCCATTTATTTATTGCAGAAATTAGTATTGACATTGACTAAAATAATACCATCAAAACTTGTCAGGTTTAATCACAAACCATGGATTTTGCAATAACTTGATTGATTAAGAAGTATGGAATCCGTGGCACGGCTTGGGGCTTTATAGCTGAAAATCAGGGTTTTATAATGTAGCCGTGTTACGGTTTTTTCTGGAAAGTTATTTCATAGTCTATAAAATCAAAAAACGCTTACATAAATTTTTGATAAAATTATTTTGAAATACAATCTTTTATAAACAATTTTGTCGAATAAAATTTTCTATGCCAAAAATAGACCACAACACCAAAGAGAAAATTCTTGCTGCTGCCGAAAAAGTATTCCATAAAAATGGATTTAAAGGAACTCGCACAACCGAAATCGCCTTAGAGGCTGGTATTAGTCGCACGATGTTGCACTATTACTACAGCACTAAAGAGGAGCTGTTTCAAGAAGTGATGAATAATACTTTGGGAATCATCTTTCCGCATTTGGCTCGGCTGATGGAGCAAAATTTGGATTTGGTTCAGTTGATTTCGTTGATGATAGATACCCTCTGCGATTTGTTTGAAGCAAAGCCAACTTTGCCAAGTTTTGTTGTAAATATCATCAACGAGTCGCCCGATGTAGTTAATATGCTGGCTGCCAGTTCAGAAGATGACTTTCCGCATCGTTTAGAAGCCCTTTTGAATGCCGAAAAACAAAAAGGAAATGCGATAAATGAAGATATTACTGGCGAAGATTTGATGATGAATATTTACTCGTTATGTGGAACTCCCTACTTGGGGTATTCATACATCAAAACCAAAGAAAACCGAACCGACGAGCAAATGAAGGAATTGATGCGACAAAGAAGACAAAAAATCAAAAACCTGATGCTCAAATGCTTGTTGAAGTAAAAAAGCATTAAATTGATACTTATATGGCCAATTTGGTCATATTTTTTTTATTCTTATTAAACATTTTTGTCGAACAAATTTGTAAGCAATGAAAAATACAAGAAAATATATTGGATACAACAAACAAGATTTGGTATTGCCGTACGCAAAATTTTATGATGAAGTAATAAGACCGGTTTCTGCACAGATTGAAAAAGCATTGAATCAAAACAGCGAAAAAGGTTTGACCTTTGAAGCACTTACATTGCTCAAAGACGATGGTTATCACGAATTGGAGAATGGCTACGTACTAAACCCCGACGGCTCGCAGTTTGTAGCGGTGCATACGCCCATGCCCAACGTACGCCCCGAAATGTGGGATTGGTGGTTCGGCTGGCATAGCTGCGAAGATAGTCGCTATAAACTGTGGCATCCCAAAGCCCATCAATCGGCAGTTTGGGCCGATGGACGAGATGACGTAGCGTATGTGAATCGTACATCAAACATCGAAGAATACATCGGTAAAAAGCTCGAAAAAGCGGCGATTCAGTTTAAATCTCCGCTCGAATTGGGTTTTTCGGAAGTTGATATTGCCGATAAATCGAAGGTCGTTTATATATGTGCCAGAATCGGTTATGTGGATTACCCGCTTGATTTCGGCTGGTTGGTGCATCAAATCAGAAAGACCGATGATGGTGCCGAAATGCGTTCGAGGTTTTGGATGGGCGGAAAATTTATAGCCATTCGTTCCGAAAATTTTCTTGGAAAAATCGCTTCAAAAATTCTGCAAAAATTAGTAAAACTTCCTGAACAACAAGCGAAAGATTTAATGGCTCACTGCTCAGAAGAAATGAATCATCTGGCGGCAATTCTCCCCGATTTATACAATGAATTTAACCAAAACAACTAATGCTATTTAAAAATGGAAAATCTAAAAATTTCAGGAAATGTAATCATGCGAGGCGATAAAGGCTTCGACGAAGTGGTAATGGGGACACTTTTTAATAAAATCGACCCAAAACAACGCCCTTCCATGGTAGTGATTCCGAATGATATTCATGATATTATCAATACTGTTCGCTACGCAAAAACGGTCGGGAAACGCATTACGATTAGCTCGGGCGGACATAGTTTTAGTGCCAATTTCATCAGAGAAGGAGCGATTTTGATTCTGATGAAAAACTTCAATCAATATTCCATGAATAAAGATGCCATGACCGCCGAGGCTGGTCCGGGTGTTGGCGGAAGTGTATTGATGAAGGCACTTTATAAACAAAACCTGTTCTTTCCAGCGGGGCATTGCAAAGGTGTTTGTATTGGTGGATACTTACTACAAGGAGGCTACGGTTGGAATGGCAGAAAATTAGGAATTGCTTGCCAAAGCATTTTAGCAATGGACATTATTACTGCCGATGGCGAGTTAGTTCACGCAAATGCTACCCAAAATACTGATTTGTTTTGGGCGGCTCGTGGTTCGGGACC
>JALOLV010000381.1 GCA_025455785.1 Spirosomataceae bacterium
CTAATACTTCTGCCTACAAAGTAACTTCGGCCCGCTCTGCTGCCGTTGGCTCTTTCTTTTTCGGCTTCGGCTCGTATTTGGGCGTTGGTAAAGTTTTTGAGTCCGTATCCTCGGGTCGATGTGTAATAAACCAAACCGAGAATTGTAACTAAAAAACCAATAATGAGATATTTAGTAAAGTTTTGCATTTGCTAAAAACCGTTAAAACGGTTGGTATGATTAACTTAAAAACTAATTATTTACGCCACGGCATGCTCGAATATCCAACCAAAATCACGATGACCGTAACAAAAAGTCCGGCAAATCCGAGACCCATAAACCACCCTCCCGATTTAACACCATCATAAATAGAGAGTGTTACTTGGGTAGTTTGTAGGCTTTGTGGTGCCACATGTACTTCTGCCGAAAATGTACCAGATTCTTCTACTCGATACAGTTCCGATTTTTGGACATTCCGCTCTTCATAATGCTCATAGCCACTTTCGCCATCCTCCTGCCAAAACTCAGTCCCTTCTTCATCATAGAATTGGTCGTCGATGGCATTGATTGGTAAGTCTTTGTTATCATGGATTTCGACACCCGCCCAGAGGTCAGTATTTTTGGGTAAACTTGCCGAAAGAACAATCCTGACAGGGCCTTCGGTGAGCCTAATTTCGTTCATTTTTCCAATCAAAATCGGTTCTACTCTCTCGGCAGTGGTATCTTTTGCGGCTGGAACCGAAAAAGTTTGTTGCTTTATGAGATTACCATTAGAGGTATCGGCCATCAAAAATAAAATAAAGCAGATTGCAGTAAAACCACCCATGATAGCCGCCCAAAAGGTGTATTCTCTTTGTTTGGCTTCGCCTTCTTGGAGTTTACTACCAATCTCAGGATTCTGCCTGAAACACTCCATCAAGTAGCGTTTTGAAACTGACCATTCCTCAAAATAACTCCCTTTCTTGGGGTCGCTTTCGTTGGGTTCGGTTTCGATGGTGTAGCGTTTGCCGTTATCTTGATAAGTAGCAAAAAAGACTTTTTCGTTGAGGTTAGCCTCCCACGGAACCTCTCCTTCGATATGTCCTAAGGTAGAATGTCCGATTTCGAGGACTTTCTCGGTAGAATTTAGATAGAAATTGCCAATTTCTATCATCTCTCTATCTTTAATAATCCATTTTTCCTCGATTCGAGTAGTAGGGAGATTATGAAATTTAGGTTTTATATTTTCCGAAAAATGATAGCCTTCATCGTCTTCAAAAAGGTATTTAATATCACCTTTGGTATCGCTCAATAGCCACTCGTGGTAGCTCCATTTTTCGTCAGAATACCCCTCGCCTTCGTCGTCTTTCCAGTATTCTTTATAATCAGAAGACCAAATTGTGCGGCCAATTACGACATATTCTGTGCTATCAATCGTAACAAATTGACCGATTTTGATAAATGACTTCGGCGGATTAAACCTCAGATTATTACCTAAAATATTGATTTTTGAACCCTCGATTTGGAGAATACTCAGACAAGTAGAACATCCGAATGTTTGGGTATTCGGATGGTGTAGTAGGTGCTTGGTACTACATTTGGGGCAAATTATTTGTTTTGTGGTATTCAATCTTGCTTTGTGATTTGAACAAATTTATGGATTTTATGAATATTATCAAATAATTTTAATCCAACCCTGACGATGTCTAAAAACCCCGTTAAGGTTGGATTCTGAAACCTCTAACTTTGCCTTGATTAATCCCAAATATTATTAAATCATTGATTAGCAATGCACTACGTGCGTCTCCTTTCAGACCCAACTGGCCAGCAAAACCAAAATTACCTTTGGTATCGTTTCTAAAAACAAATCCAGCATTGGCATCATAGTCGCCAAATTTGAGCCTTGCTCGATGGATGTTTCCTGCCAAAACCAAGTCTTTTTTGCCGTCTTTGTCGTAATCAAAAGCCGAAATCGTAAATATCGGAGCAAATTGAGCTTGAATCGGTAAGGGTTTTTCTTTGAATTTACCCGTTGCGGTACTCTCAAAATACATGGTTTTGAGGCAATTTACTTCTAAATGTCCTGCATCGTCGAGTTCGCCATTAGTAAAAACTTCTTTGATGGTGGCATCTGCGTAGCTTTTATAATCGGTGAATTTGGCCCTAAGCATCGGTAATTGTTCGAGCAGTTCATCGCGGGTCAGATACGGATAGCTTTTGCCTTGGATATACGAACAGAGAATCGGCTCGACCGAACCATTTTTATCAAAATCTTTGTAGAATAATTCAACGAGTTGATAGTCGCTTGCTTTGAGTTGAGAGTTTAGTCCCAAATTCCCCACAATTAAATCACCCTTTCCATCGCCATTGAAATCCTCAATCAATAGCTTGTTCCACAATCCAGTCCATTTTTTGTCGAAATATTTTTCGGTAGATTCTTTAAACTCACCATTCAGTACCTCAAAAACCATTATTGGCATCCATTCACCAACAATGATGAGTTCGTTCTTTTTATCTCCGTTTAAATCATACCAAGCGGCATCGGTAACCATCCCGATATTTTTGAGAGGTTGGGGTGTTTGACTGGCAAATTGCCCTTTTCCATTATTGATTAAAACGTAGCTTTGTGGGGTTTCGGGATAACGCCCAACGTTTACCCTTCCGCCAACAAACAAATCAATTTTACCATCGCCATTTATGTCATTTGCCCTGACACAACTCGTGCTTGAGAGCATTTGTGGAAGTGCGGTTTTGGTAAAATTCCCTTTTCCATCTCCCAAATAAAGTCGGTCTTGTAGGGCTGGGTCATCGGTTTGATAATTGCCGAATCCGCCACTACAAACGTATAAATCCATGAAACCATCGGCATTGGCATCGATAAAAAGTGCATCAGTATCGTAGCTTAATTTATCGGCCTCAAAAGTAGGTTGGGGTTTTGAAGTAAACGAGCCACCTTTGCTTTGTAAGTAAATTACCCCTGCTTGATTGGTGCCTCCGCCCACGTAAATATCTTCTAAACCATCGCCATTAATATCGCCTTTTGTCATACAAGGACCCGCAAACGAAAGTGGATTAGTGAGTAATGATTGCCGTTTGAAGTCATTGACCGAATCTTTTACATGAATAAAGCTCAAGGGCGAAACTTCTTGCAACAAAGGTTTGGGTGTTTCTTTCTTAATCGGGATTGATTTTGCATTTTTTTCAGATAATGTGAGCATTTGATTCGCTTTTATGCCTTTCAAAATCTCTGATTTGCCACTGAGCCAAACTATTTTGAGCGAATCAATTGTGGCATGATTGCCCAATCCGAAATGAAGAACTGGACTCACACTCGACTGATACCCACGAGTTGGCATGGCTTCTTGAAATTGTACTTTCCCTTTGTTGTAGAGTGTAA
>JALOLV010000382.1 GCA_025455785.1 Spirosomataceae bacterium
TGGCGGCAATTTTTGATATTCCGAGTAGTAAATCCGAAATCAGCGGCGAAGACGTCAATCATACGTATCATATCGAGCATAAACTCTCAAAAATCCAGCGTTATTGCCGCCAAGATGTTGTGGTTTTGGCTCAATTGTATCTCAAAATGAATAATCTGCCGCTTATTGAAGAAGATTGGATTGAAGTGGTGGATTAATAGAAGGGGCGAATTGCATTCGCCCGATAAAAACGATTGATTACTCATCCAAAATACTTTCTTCCATCGAAGTCTTGCGGGTATCGCCGTGCATAATGGCAGTTAGGTCTCTGATATTATAAACCGTACGGTTGTAGCGATTGCTCAATAGAATTATCACAAAATCTTCTCTCAAATCAAAAAACATGATGGTATTGTAGCCCTTCCACCAACCAGTATGATAGACATAGTCGGTTTGTTGTTGGGCATTGACCCAAAGACGAAATCCGTAACCGTAATTTCGCAAACCCGGATGCTCAAAACTACGTGGCGTGTACATTTCTCGGAGCGATTCTTTGGTCAAAATTTTAGCATCACGTAGCCCCTGATACCATTTTAGTAGGTCTTTGGTGGTCGAATACACGCCCTTGTCGCCTGTTACGTCATCGTACCAATCTTTGGCGAGTGGTCGCCCAAATTGGTAACCTTTGGTACGATTTATATTGAGCGAATCATTCTTTGAGGTTATCACAAATGAATCCTTCATGCCAAGCGGCAGAAATAATTGCCGCCAAAATAGCGTAATTGGTATTGTTGTAACTAAAAAAATGGTCAGGAAGGTTAAACATCGGCGGGGTGGGACTGGCCGAAGCAAACCAAGCCATAATATCTTGATTGGATGGATACTTATCGTTTTGTCTTACAAATTTATCGAAAGTATATTGATAAAAAGGCAATCCCGAACGGTGACAAAGCAAACTACGGATTGTGACTCCGTCGTATGGGAAATTCGGGTAATAGTCTTTTACGGTATTATCAAGTCCGATTTTTCCTTGTTGAAATTTAGAATCGGGTGTATTTTTGATGGTATCTTCAAAATTGGCGTATCCGTACGAATCCTCGAAGACTACAACATCTTTTTGGGCAATTAGCACCGAGCCATTGAAACCCTCAAAGACTTTTTTTATCATCACCTGCTCAATCTCTTTGGCTTTTTTATCGGCGTTGATTTCTTTACGAATCTTCTCAATTTTCTTGCGGATAGCCGCACTATCAACTTTACCCGTTAGCCAATTGGTATTATTCGAGGAGTTTTGACAAGAAAGAATTAAAAAGAAAGAGGCAATAGAAAGGCAAAGAAACAATTTTGAGGCTCTCACAGTATTCGACACACAATTTTTGAATAAAACAACGATTCCGCCACAAAGGTAACAAAAAACAATAAAACGGGCTAATAAACCCGTTTTACATTTCTACTTCTTTGATGGCAAGCTGCCCACAAGCGGCATCAATGTCTTTGCCACGACTACGACGAACCTGCACATTTACGCCTCGGCCTTCGAGAAATCCAGCAAATTTATCAAGGGTTTCGGGGTCGGTATTTTTGTAATTTGCTTCGGCAATGGGATTATATTCGATGATATTTACTTTCGATGGCACTTTTTTGGTAAATTCCCAAAGCTCTTTGGCATCTTGCAGCGTATCGTTGAATCCATAAAAAACGATGTATTCAAAAGTGATGCGATTACCCGTCTTTTTGTAGAAATACTGCAATGCTTCGGCCAGATTCTTCAACGAATTCGATTCATTTATCGGCATAATTTCGTTGCGTTTTTCGTCATTGGCAGCGTGAAGCGATAACGCCAAGTTGAATTTCACTTCATCATCGCCCAACTTCTTAATCATCTTGGCAATACCAGCCGTGCTGACTGTGATTCGTTTCGGCGACCACCCCAAACCATCGGGCGAAGTAATGTATTTGACCGACTCTAACGTATTTGCATAATTGAGCAATGGTTCGCCCATTCCCATATAAACGATATTGGTGAGTGGCTGGCTGTAATGCTCTTCGGCCTGTTGTTTTATCAAAACCACTTGGTCATAAATCTCGGCGGCATCAAGGTTTCGTTTTCTATCCATGTAGCCCGTTGCACAGAATTTGCACGTCAGCGAGCAGCCCACTTGGCTACTCACGCAGGCGGTCATGCGGTCATCGGCTGGAATCAAAACGCCTTCTACCAGATTGCCATCAAAGAGTTTGAAACCCGATTTGATGGTTTTATCATTACTGACTTGTTTTTTATAAACACTTACGGGTCTTATCTCGAAGTTTTCTTTTAATAATTCACGGGTTTTGAGCGAAAGGTTGGTCATTTCATCAAAACTCCGTGCCGATTTCTTCCAAAGCCATTCCGAAATCTGTTTGGCTCTAAAACCTTGCTCTCCATGCTCGCTAAGCCAAGTTTTGATTTGCTCGGTAGTGAGTTTACGTATGTCTTGTTTGTTGATATTCAATGTAATACAGATTTTTTTACAAAGTTCTGAAAATTTTTTGAGAGTATGGTTACAAATTTTGAGGTCGGGGGTATATCTACTCAAATATTGAATAAAACTTACTGCATACCATGAAATCAAACAGCATCAAACTTGGGATTAGACAAGAAGACCTCGACCCAGAAGATATTTTGTGTTTTGAGGCAGATGTCAATTATACCAAGATACACTTTAGGTCGGGGCGAGTCAATACCGTGGCGTTTACACTCAAAAACATCGAAGGGCAACTCTCAGGCTATGAGTCTTTTTGTAGGGTTCATAAGTCGTACATCGTCAACCTAAATTACATACAGCACGTAGAAAAAACGGCGATTATGCTACAAAACGAAAAACGTATTCTGCTATCAAGGCGTAAACGTAAGCTCAACTCAGGTCTATTCTATGACAAAAAAATCTTTAATGATAGACAAGAAGGAACTCCTTAGAAAGTATTGAATAGAGCAGGTAATGTTTACAATAAACCTCTTTAAGATTTGCGTTAGAAATTGTGGGTAACTCCCCTATCTATGGTACATATTGGCACAAGGCAAATTAAAAGTTTTTTTTGAAAATAGAGATTACAATTCATAAATTAGGCAGAATATCTACCTACAAACAAATAAAATTAATGAATCCAATGAAAAACGTAATAGATAAGCAAGTTCAGTCCCCAAAACCTGAACCAACATCTTTTGGTAGATGCCGAGTTGTTTCGAGAAACCCTATCACAATACCCAACGGAGCAACTGCCGAAAGTTTTGATGCGAAATATGGTTTTTATAAATACCAGCCTAAGAATACATTTGGATTAACAACCGATATTTATCCGATTCTGAAAAACGATGGTAACTCAAATGCTATTTATATCCAGACTACTAATAGGCTTCATCTGTTTGTTCTAAAAAGTGGTACTTTGCCAAACCAACGAGAAATACAATCGCTGACAAATCAATTAATAGAAAGTAGCAAAACAAAAGACAAGACCGCCATTGCTGCAACATATAGCCGAGAAAATTATATTTTCTTAGAGAAAACAACCTCTGGCAAACTCCTTTTTATTGACAAAGGCGAAACTAAAATATTAAATGTCTCGATAAATAAAAACAGCTATTACTACATCAACCTCCCGATTTTTGTATTGAGTTCACCTCAATTTTATCAGTACAAAAAAGAGTCTGAAAAGGTTTATTACTTGGCAGGGCAAGACGCTTTCCAATTTGATTTAAGCCAAATTGACAATAACAATAATGGACTTTTTAGTGCTAATGAATTTTACTCAACGTTACCCTTTCATATTCAAGAACAAATAATTGCTGGAACGTGTATTTGTGATACAGTGGCTTATCCTCATTATAATGGAGGATTATCTTCTAATGATTTGAATGCTCCAAGAGCATCATTTAAGTTACGGAGTTATTCAACTGTTGCAGAGGATGCTGTTAATACTTCTTTGATTTTTCAGGAGCAAACTGGTGCATTTCAGATGGATAAAATTGGAGAAATAGTGAGAGAAACTAAAGGAGAATACTATGAAGTAGAGTATAGTTTTGGTGGAGATACTACTGTTTATAAAATTATAGGGAAAATCAGAATCTATGGTTATTCTCCGAGTATTTCGATGGAACGTCAGGCTCAATCCAATGCTTTTGTTTCATCATTACCGAGTAGTTGGCAAGGAGTTGTTTTTAGGTTGAACGAAAGTTCAAATGTTCTGAAAGAG
>JALOLV010000058.1 GCA_025455785.1 Spirosomataceae bacterium
AAAAAATGGCAAACCTTTGAATGATTTGCCATCGACAATAAGAATGTTGATACAAAAAAATTGATAATTATTCGGAATCTCAATAATTACAACCCTCAATTTTAGCACTGAATACCGTTCCTGAACCAACCGTCGTATTTGGATTAAGAGTAACTGATTTACCAGCCTTGAAGGTTTTATTGCCAGTTACGTTCACAGTACCCGAAGTCGTTAGGTTATCGACTGCTTCAAAAGGGGTAGTCGTCGAAGAATTAACCGTCCGATTTATCGGGATTATTGAAATAGAAGGCTGATTTGTACTGCTGACAACAGGGTTCGTCGATACTACTTGCATCTTATAACCTGCACCACCCGGGGTTGTACCCGATGGTATAGTACCTACAATCGTACCTGCCGAAGTGCTTGTGAGTGTACCAATATTCACTGGTGAAGCGAATGAACCTAAATCATTAGAAATTTGTGCAATGAATTGATTACCTGAATTGAAAGTACCAGTAGTTGTAAAACTTATATTGTATGGTTTATTGGCACATGGTGTACTCGTTGGCAATGCACTAACCGTAATTGTTGATGGTGTGCTGGGCTGTAATACAAATGATGCAATTTTTGTACCCCAAGTAGTATTGGTTTTTGCATAATGAGATGTAAACCAAAAGGTTTTGTTATCGACAGGGTCAATCGACATTGAGTAATAATCTCCTGTACGGCCACCTGTCGATGTGGGCATTGTGTGCGTACCTGCTCCGACCTCATATTCGGTAAACGTCATTGTATTGAGTGGGTCAGTGCTTAACCTTCCGGTAGCAAAGGCCGAGTAAAATTTGGTATTGCCCACTATTGTACTCGTTAGGTTATATCCCAGAGCAATATTACCAAAACCGTCAATCCCGATAGAACCTACGAAACGATTTTTTGCATCGGGGGCAAAGGTACTCTGCTGATAGACTGTCCACGCTCCATTACCTGTTCTGCGTAATTCGTACCATCTGATACCCGCATATTTGGCTTGAACGGTCCCAGCGTTTACCACGTGGCACGTTACGATACTCTCATGCGTACCAAAGTTTCGGTACTGGGCCCTAAAATTGAGGTATTCGGCTTGAGAATCTAATAGGTTGGTAGCACCGGGCTGGGGAGTGCAATTAAAACTTGCACAAAGGTAAGAATCAAATGCAGAGGTATTCAGATTTGTTGGGCCGCTTACGTTTGAATTGGCAGGAGTAACCCAATCAAGATTAACATTCCAAAGTTCGAGGTGGTCTGTTCCGCCCGAACCCGACCACGCATTATCATACATTCTCAAAAAAATGGGGGCTCCAACAGGATTTGTGCTACTATCCCAATCGACAGGGGTCATTGGCTGAAAACCCACACCCGTTATAAACGGAACTGTAAAACGTATGATAGAAGTAGCCGTACCTGCATAGAGTGTTGTTTTGTTGATTGCATAAATAGGGGCTTGTGATAAACTATTTTCGTTATCGGTCATTAAAATGGCATTATTCCAAATAGATATTTTCGGAAAGTCCGGAAAAGCACTTGTACTGAATTGAAACAAATACCAAGAACCAGTAGGGTCATTGGTTTGCGAAGCTGCCATCAATACTTTATTGCCCGAACTTCTCATTTCTACCAATACCCATCTTTGTGCCACTTGGTCGTATAATATGACAGGGTCGCCCAATGACGTAGATGAAATCCCATTCCAAAATGCCGTTTGGGTATTTACCGTGCTTATCAATGCCCCGGTGGTTTTATTGTATATTTTCATTATCGAACCACCACTTGCATTAACAGTATGTACATAATATTGAGTACCCACTTCGCCATTGACATCTGGCGGATTGACCAACGCAGCAGCAAAATCTGTCCCCTCAATACTATTTGTGGGGGTAATCACACCATTAATTGCACGGCTCGAAGCCTGCTTGGCAGCATCAAACCCCAGTTGAGCATTGGGGTTTTTAATAGAGTTTTTGCCACGATGCTCATCGTTTTCTTCTTCATCTTTTAAGTAAAGTTGAAAAGGGACTCCCGATAAATTTGTAAAGTTTCGAATAGGCTGAGAAATACCCATTAAGGTCATTTGGCCTACATTATCGGGCTTGTAGGTATCAAATACCATCCCGTTGGCATCCATCCTTACTTTGTTCCGTTGAGCAAAAGAAAGGTTAAAACCCAAGAGAAGAATTATTAGAGGTAGAGTTTTTTTCATATATCGTAAGTATATTTAAGATGTTCAATTTAGAGTAATATATTGAAATATACCTAATTTTTAGTGGAATTTTATTACGTGGTATAAATCAAGCCTTGAAACCTCCAATCTTGTTGATTTATCAAATTTAGGCTCTGAGTAATAGCCCATAACAATTGTTTTCTTTTGAATCTTTCCAAAACCCATCATCTTGGTTTATCTTTGCATTTATGGCACAAAATGTGTTGCTTTAAAAGCATTATGGGTTATTTCAGAAACATAGGTCGTGGAATCAAAACTTCGTTTAAAGGCATGAGCCTTACGATGAAGCATTTGTGGGCAGCTCGAAAAAACCGAAGAGCCAATGATATTCAAAATTCTGACTACTTCGACCGTACAAGTGGGCGGGTAACCGTTCAGTTTCCGCACGAATCATTACTCATACCCGACAATGGCCGTTATCAATTAGACTGCGAGATTGATGATTGTATCGTTTGTGATAAATGTGCCAAAGTCTGCCCAGTAGATTGTATCGAAATCGAAGCCATTAAATCTTCTGAAATCATTAATTACGCCTCAGATGGCTCACCGATAAGGCTTTACGCAGCCAAGTTCGATATTGACATGGCCAAATGCTGCTTCTGCGGGCTATGTACGACAGTCTGCCCGACAGAATGTCTAACGATGAGCAGTGAATACGATTTTAGTGTGAGTGATGTCCATGCTCTCAATTTTGCATTTGCTAAACTAACCCCTGAACAAGCCGAAGAAAAACGTAATCTTTACGAACAATTTGTGGCCGAGAAAAATGCCGCAAAAACTACAAAACCCGCTGAGACATCCGCCGAACCATCGAGCGAGCCTAAAAAGCCGGCTTTCAGGCCAAGTTTTAAACCATCATCAACTTCCACTTCTGAACCAACGCCGGCGATAAAACCAATTGAAGACGCCGAAACTAAACCGACACCAAGTTTCAGACCTAAGTTTAAAGTTAGCAGTACCGATAATGGAGAATCTTCTGAAAAAGCTCCAGAACCAAAACCTATCGAAGCTAAAGGAGATACGCCCAAATCGAGTTTTAGACCTAAGTTTAAAGTCGATAACACGGCAATAATTGACGAACCTAAAGCAGAAAAAATTGTAGAGGTTGCTCCTACCGAAGAAGGGGTAAAACCCAAACCAAGTCCGAGTTTCAAACCGAAATTCAAATTAAATAATCCTGAAGAAAAACCAACCGAGGATAAAATAGTAGAAGATATAAAAGAAGAAATTGTTGAAGAAAAACCCAAATCAAACCCAAATTTTAGACCAAAATTCAAACTAAAAACAGAAGCCTCACAAACTGCGGAAACACCGATTGTTGCCGAAGAAACAAAACCTGATACTGAGCCAAAAGAAGACAAACCTAAAACGGTATCTTTTAAGCCCAAGTTTAAAATACCAAATAAAGACTAAAATTGGATTTAGAAAAATACATACAGCAAATTGATTGGCAAATCGTAAGGCAGATTTCATTTTATGTTTTTGCTGCAATCACCATTTTAGGAGCAGCGATATTGCTTTTTACTAAGAATGTTCTCTATGGAGCATATAGTCTGCTCGTTGCATTTTTGGGGGTTGCCGGCATCTATGTTTTTGCAGGAGCCGATTTCATAGCCGTTACGCAAATCATGGTTTACGTGGGCGGGATTCTGGTATTATTGATTTTCGGAATCATGCTTACTCGCAAACAAAAAACAAGCACAGACAATCGGATATTGGTAGGTCATAAAAACCGTTTTGGGGCTTTCATTGTAGCAATTCCAGTCCTTACAGCCTATTTATGGGTAATTTTTAATGCTAATTTCAATATTTTATCCAAAAATACATCGGGAGGTGCTTCGGTAAAAAAAATCGGAATCAGCCTTATGACCAACTACGTCTTTGCATTTGAAGTAATTGGAATCCTTTTGTTGGTAGCATTAGTCGGGGCTTCCTACATTGCTCTAAAAGAGAAGAAAGTTTAATCAACCATGATAGACATATACTATTATCTAATTCTTTCGGCAACCCTTTTCTCAATCGGGTTGGCAGTTGCAATAACTAAACAAAATGCAATCTTGGTTTTGATGGGTATTGAGTTGATGCTCAATGCCGTAAATATTAATCTGGTGGCATTCAGCCAGTATGACCCAAATCACTTGCAAGGGCAGATGTTTGCCATCTTTGTCATCGTAATTGCCGCCGCCGAAGTAACCATTGCATTGGCTATTGCCTTGAAAATATATGACTATTTTAAGAATATTGATTTGAAAGAATTAAATCAATTAAAAAATTGAAAAAAGTACTTGACAAAGGTCGAAAATACTACTACCTTTGCAGTCCCAAATAAGGGAAATGGCTGCGTAGCTCAACTGAATAGAGCATCTGACTACGGATCAGAAGGTTAGGAGTTTGAATCTCTTCGCGGTCACTAAGTTACATATTTTTTTAGAAGCTAACAGTACAAAACTACTCAAAATATCATTTTGCCAAATATTATTTGGCTCGAAGTCTTTTTTCTTCTTCCTGTTTAGGCTTTCAAAAATTTATGCCTAATCCCTCAACTTTACCGCCTGACCCTTACCTTCCATTGTAAACATTGAATTAGCAACTACCTTGAAATTAGCTCTCCTGAATTAGAAAGATATTTATTGTTTGAAAGTTATAAATCTTTTACAAAGTCTTTTGAAAATGAAAGTTGGCTCGCCAGCGGAAATTCGGGTAGTTGGAGTGTTAAGAAGTATAAATTCTAAAGAAGACGTTAAAATCTAATTCAGTTTTATTGATTAGTAAATTAGATTTAAGTAATCTCTAAAAAAATTTGCAGAATTAAGAAATAAAAAGAAATTTTGTGGGGTAATTAGAAATACTTAACCATCCACAATGAATTATTTTTACAAATTTTGCTGTTTAATTTTTATAATTTTACAATCCTGTCAACCTTTAGAAACTACAACCACACTACCCGAAGTTCTCTCGTTCAGCTTTGGAGATGTGAGAGTTTTGTCTGTACAAATAGATAACCAACAAAAAAAAATCGTTGTTGAAGTTCCCTATCAGACATCTTTAGTGCGTATCACACCGCAGATTAAAGTAACTGATAAGGCAAGTATTGTCCCACTGTCTGGTGTTCCTCAAGATTTCACTCAAAAAGTCTATTATACCCTTTCTTCAAAGGAGGGGATGAAAGTCATTTATTCGGTCGAAGTAAAAACATCTTCCCAGCCTAATCCCGAGATTCTTAGCTTAGAAAAAGATTCTGTTGAAGCCGGATTCGATTTTATAATTCGAGGAAATAATTTTGGTAAATTTTCATTGGATGTAAAGGCATTTCTGCAAGATATTCAGCAAAAAGAAACACAACTGTTGCATCAGTTAATAGATAGTACCACCATCAAATTAAAAATACCTATTGATTTAGGTGTGGGTAATTATCTAATTAAACTCCAAATCAAATCTAAAAGTGTTTTTTCAGAAAAACGAGTTTTTATCAGTTATCCAGCTCCACAACTGAAAGGCCTCGAAAAAGGCAATTTTTTGAATACTGATACTCTTTGGGTTTTAGGAAAGTACATTGATGCCAGTCGCTACCAGTTTTCAGCCGAACTTCAATCTAATAGTTCTACTAAAATCATCAATCAAGTTAGTCAGAAAGCAGATTATTTAGGTTTTCTTTTAAACCCTACCGTCTTACCCCAAGCATACGAGGTGAAATTATATAACCAATCTGAGCGAAAATATAGTAGAGAAAAAGGGTATCAGATACAAGTTTATTCCTTCAATAAACCCTTTATCAAAGAAATTCAAAGCCCCAAAGCTACCTATCAGAAAGGAGAAACAATCACATTAAATACCCTGAACTTTACAGAAGCATCCGCACGATTTTATCAGGTGAGTCTTCAAAATGGTGGTAAAAACTATACTCAAAATGGAATATACGATTCAGCAAAAAAAACACTTACTTTTTCATTACCTGCTAATATTGAAAAAGGAACCTATAAATTATCTGTAACACTTACCGAACCAGATAGAGCATATAATTACTCTTTTGATACCGATTTAATCATTGCTGTTAAAGAATAAAACCATACAAATAATTTAATGAAACAACTTTTGCGAGTCATCCTACTTTGTGGGATAAGTCTGGGGGTATTCTCCCAAAATAAACTTTATCTACCTCCTATTAAATACACCGCAACAGGCGTCACTGTTTTTAATCAGGTATGTTACCAACCCAACGGAATACAGTTCTGGGTAAATAATAGCCAATGGACAAAAAACGTAGATTATACTGAAGACTTTTGTGCTTTTGGTATTTGTAAAATTAATTTTCAATTTGGTAAACTAAAACCAGGGGATACTTTTGAAGTAAGAGACGCATGTGGGAGTATCTCCTATGCTCGAACAGTAGAGGATGATTATGTATATGTAGAAGTTCCTAATGGAATAAGTTATACTGGAAATAGTATTAGCCCTACAGATGAATCGCCACCCTATGGTCGTTTGTCAACACCTGTATTTGTTGGTAAGTGCGAAAGCATTGCTATCAATGCACATGGGTTACATAAGTACTCTATCTTAGTAGGAACAAGCTCGTCTGGTACCAATTATACTTCGGGCCGATTTTTAATAAATGGCAATCCCTTAAACAGTGGCTTAGTAGCGGCTGACTTCCAAGGAGCATCAAATCCCCCAACGTACAGTATCAATGCCAATGGTTCGATTACTTATAACGGAGGTATTGCCTTTAGTAGCAACACCCAATTCTCAGGACGAACGCCCTTTAGTTTAGAATACCAGCATAATGGGGTACTCCCATTCGACATTCAAGAAATAACACTCGGTGCTATTGGTATTCGGCTGAATAGCAACAATCAAATCACAATTAAAGAACATACTTACACTGGCACCAACGAAACAGGTATGGGTGGCGACTTCACATCGGCTAATTTCAGAATTACTTATGATGGAGCCAACTTCAAACTTTTTATCAATAATACCCTTACAAAAACGGTTGCTCGCTCGGTCATTTATACAACCTCCAATGGTACATTATCCAATAATGGATTATTACCTTACGGTACCGGAGTCACATGGACGCCATCGGCATCAGGAAACCAATGGGTAGGTGTAATTGTCGATGGGGTACTTTCTACTCGTCAGCAATTTACAGTAGCCGATGACATGAGTATTCGAGAAACTGTTACCAATGTAGCCTGTTTTGGGGGGAATACAGGAAGTATTTCAGTAGGAATTATAGGCGGAAAAGGCGGATATAGTTACTCTATTAATAATGGAGCATTTCAGAATAGTAATGTATTCTCGAATCTTACCGCTAATACGTATAATTTGACCGTTAGAGACGCATCGGGCTGTCAAACATCTAAGTCAGTTGATATAACACAAAACCCAAATTTACAATTTGGCGTCACGAGTAAAAACAATGCTAACTGCGTAGGCCAAAATGATGGGTCGGTAAACCTGAGTGGAAGTGGCGGTATCGGAAATCTTCAATACGGCATCAACAATGCAAATTATCAGAATTCAAATATATTTGCTTCGTTAGGAGCAGGTACTTACACCTTTTGGCTGAAAGATGCCGCCGGATGTACAAAAACTGTTACAGAAACCATCGGGACGAATAGTAATCTCAATGCCACTGCCTCAGTAAGTGCTACTCGTTGTTATGGAGAAAGTAGCGGTACAATCTCAGTCAGTGCCAGTGGAACGACGCTTTCAGAGGTCCATTACTCTTTAGATGGTTCAAATTATCAAGGAGGAAATACTTTTAATAATCTGGCTTCTGGAACTTATACAGTTTATGTAAAAGATAATTATTGTACGGTAACCATTGTCAATCAAACCATCAACCAACCTTCAGATATAGTGGTTGGAGCATCGCCGATTCTTGTAAGTTGTTTTGGTAGAAATGATGGTAAAATCAACGTGAATCCGTCTGGCGGAACTCCAAACTACAACTTTTCTTTGGACGGGAATACTTATACCACCCCTGCCGCTATTAATCATCAATTTACTGGACTTGTCGCAGGCAACTACAAAGTATGGGTAAAAGATGTACAGGGGTGCATCAAAGACCAAATCCTTACACTCAACCAGCCAGCAGTTCTTTCGGCCAGTATCAGCTCAAAAGTAGATGTTCTTTGTTTTGGGCAATCAACAGGTTCTGCAACAGTCAATGTGGTTGGAGGGAATGGTAACAATAACTTCAAAATCGGAACGGTGGACTATGGGGGAAGTGGTAACTTAAATGGATTATCTGCCGGAACCTATACCATTACGGTTACGGATGGAAAATCTTGCCAGACCACCACAAGTGTCGAGATTTTGCAATCAAGTAAAATTCTCATCAACCCAAATATCAACAAAACAGTTACTTGTTACGCTGGCAGTGATGGCCAAATCATTGTAAGTGCCACAGGAGGGGCAGGAGGTTACACCTATTCAAAAGATGGTTCAAACTACCAAACATCCAATACTTTCGATAATCTAACGGCAGGCGGGTATCGTATTTATGTCAAAGATTTGAATGGGTGCATACGAGATTCTATCAACAATATGGTTTCTCAACCTACGGAAATCATTCCGAGCATAACCAGCATCAGTCACGTTAAGTGCTATGGTGGTTCTGACGGAACGGTTTCTTTATCAGCCACAGGAGGTGTCGGCAATTATACCTATTCAAAAGATGGCACAAACTTTGGCATCAGTGCTGTTTTTGGTAGTTTAATAACAGGCATTTATACCTTTACCATCAAAGATGGCAACAGTTGTACCAAAACCATAGGAGCAACCGTCAATCAACCCACCGATTTGGTAGTAAGTTTAGACAACACCCAAAACGTGTTGTGTTTTGCAGGGAAATCAGGTATTATCACAGCTAATAGTAATGGCGGCACAAGTCCCTATCAGTATTCACTCAATGGAAGCACTTATGGTGCAGCTACGGGAGGAACATTACGCATTGATACACTTCAAATAGGCACCTATCAAGTATGGGTCAAAGATGCACAGGGTTGTATCAAAACAACCAACCAAGTAAGCCTCACACAACCAACAATTATCGTCCCAAGCATCAGTAGCCAAACACAGGTGAGTTGTCATGCAGGAAATGATGGAGTAGTGACAGTAGCAGCTACTGGAGGCACAGGTAGCTATCAATATTCAAAAGATGGCATCAATTATCAGGGAACACCTACATTCAATGTGCTGACAGCAGGTTCTTATGTTTTTACAGTCAGAGACGCAAATGCCTGCACAAAGACCATCACAACAACAGTTACTCAACCAGCCAATCCTTTCACCATTACATTAGCCTCAAAAACCAACCTGTCATGTTATCAAAATAATACAGGTGTTATCACGGTCAATAGTCAAGGCGGAACTTCCCCTTACGAAACATGGATAACCAACGATGTACAATCAGGTACCCCCAGAACCTTCTCAAATTTAGCAGCCAATACCTATACTGTTCATGGCAGAGATGCCAAAGGGTGTTTATATGATTTATCAGGAATAACTCTTACTCAACCCACCGATATTTCGATTCAGTTGCTTCAGAAAAAAGACGTGGATTGTGATTTTTATTCAAGAGGAGAGGCGTTGGTGTTAGCCACAGGCTCTAATGGTGGTTTTTCATATACCCTCAGTGGCTATGACAACCGATTCAATCCGATTGTTCCGCTTACAAACACAACGGGTTTGTTTCAACAACTCAAGGCAGGAGATTACACTTTACGAGCCACCGACCAAGTAGGCTGTCCGAAAGATTTTACGGTTACGATTATTTCCAAGAACTCAACCATCAATTTTGATGTCAATAAAACCCTTCCCAGCTCTTGTTTAGCAACCGATGGCAGTATTTCACTCATCAATCTTTCTGGCGGAAGGCAACCCTATCAGTTCAGTATCAGTGGGCAAAACAGCTTTGGAGGGTCAGCCACTTTCAATAACCTTCTCAACGGAACGTATATCGTAACGGTTTCAGATAGCTTATGTTCCTACAAGAAAGAGGTGGATTTGCGAGTACCAAACAGTATTTCGGCAGGTTATACCATTTCTCCGATGAGTTGTTCAAGACCCGATGCGAATCTAACCATTCAGCCAATTTCAGGTGGCAACGGCAATTATCAGCTTTCGCTCAATGGTGGGGCTTTTACTACAAATACAACCTTTACAAACCTTCATCCCAATGTTTATTCGGTACTGGTAAAAGACAGCCCACAAAGCTGCCAAACGGTTGTGGGAGTAGAAATCAAAGAACAAAACCGAGCCGATTTACAGTTCGTACAGCGAGTCAATATCCTGTGCCATGGACGAAATACAGGCGTAATAGAAGTGAGAGGCACTAACAATTTAGCACCGTTTGGTTATGCCCTAAATTCGCTAAATTTTGGAGGAAGTGGATTGTTTCAGAACCTTACGGCAGGTAGTTATAAAGTATATGCCCGAAATAGCATTGGCTGTTTGGATAGTTTAAGTGCCACCCTTACCCAACCTACCCTTTTGGTCAATTCAGTGGCAAAAGTTGATAACCTGTGTTTTGGAGATTCTACGGCAGCCATCACAATGGTGGGGAGTGGAGGGGTTAGCCCTTATGTGTATTCTATCAACGGCAACACCTATCAAAACAATGGACAGTTTAATACATTGAAGGCAGGGGCTTACACTGCTTTTGTAAAAGATAATCATCAATGTATAACTACGCAAAACATTACATTGATTCAGCCAAGTGATGTAGTTGTTACCCCTCAATATATTGACCCCGTAAGATGTTGGGGCGAAAGTAACGGAAAAGTATTGGTTTTAGCTTCTGGAGGTACGCCATCGTATCAGTATTCGATGGATAATCAGAATTACTTTAATAGCGATTTATTTCAAGGTTTACCCGTAGGAGACTACACTTTTTACGTTAAGGATGCCAATGCCTGTGTTCGACGCAATACCCTCCGACTCACCCAGCCAGACCCATTACTACTCAATTTAGTGCGTAAGACTAACCCTCTTTGTTTTGAGTCGAAAGATGGAACCATCTTAGTTAATTCGACAGGAGGCAATGGTAATAATACGTATATACTTAATAATTCAACCTCACAGAATAACGACCCGTATTTCCAGAATCTTGCTCAAGGCAATTACTTCGTAACTGTCAGCGACCGCAGGGGATGCACTAACCAAGTAAATAATATCGGTTTGATACATCCCCAAAAATTACAGCATCAGTTTAACTTTGTAGAACCTTTATGTTATGGAGCCTCTAACGGCAAAATAACTATCAATGTAGGAGGTGGAACTCCTCAATACCGGATGTTAGTGGATGGAAACATTTATCAACCCACCGAAGGAACGAATACTTTTATTTTTAATAACATCCCATCTCGAAGTTATTTCTTCACTACAATCGACTCTAATGCTTGTGAAGATAAATTCTCGGTTATTTTGACACAACCCAGCCAATTGAAAGGAAATATAATTGTAGAGGATAACAAATGCTTTGGAGATTCGACAGGTGTACTTCAACTCTTTGGGAAAGGAGCTACGCCACCGTATCAATACTCAATTGTAAATGGTTATAAAACATCGGATACCACGTTTACAGGTACGAACTACTACGATAAGTTATTGGCCCGTCAGTATTTAGTAAGGTTTAAAGATAACCATGCTTGCAGGTTCGACACATTGGTTACCGTCAAGCAGCCGACCCAAGTAACCTTTACACCCTTGTTAGCTGATTCGGTCAGGTGTTTTGGAGAGAGTAATGGCAAGGTTTTTATTAGGGCCCAAGGCGGGACACCTGGGTATGTATATGGCATTGACAAAACGAATTATCAGACTTCGGATACATTAAAGAACCTCAAAGAGGGCTATTATACACTTTATGTGCGAGATAAGAATTTTTGTGTGGCCACTCAAAAGGAATATTACATACCCCAACCGCAGGAATTGCAATTAAGTTTGGTATCGGCACAAAACCCATTGTGTATTGGCGAAAGCAACGGAAAGATTTTGCTGAAAGCCGCGGGTGGAAACCTACAATATAAATACACAATTGATAACGCTAAGACCCAAGCTAATCCACTCTTTGAAAATCTATCGCAAGGAGATTACACATTCAAGGTAAAAGACTGGAAGGGTTGCCAAGATACAGTTACGTTAGTTAAACTCAAATGGCCAGAGGCATTAAAGACCTTTACTCAAATTACTCCACCAGTATGTGTTGGTGATGCAAATGGAAGCATTAAATTGGAAATAGGCGGAGGAATTCTTCCATACAAAGCTCTGCTGAAAACGGATAAGGATGCTTTTGCTCCACAACCTAATCAGGATAAACAATTCAATTTTCAAGCCTTGGTATCAGGTAAATATGCCCTTACCATTTCTGATGCCAATGGGTGTACCATTCAAATCCAAGCCACGATTCCGGTTCCTACTGCATTAAACAAAATCAACTTTGCGGATTTACCCAAAGAAGTTTGTAAAGGACAGGAAATCATCTTGAATGCCAATAATCCGAATCAGATGATTCAATGGTTTTTGAATGGAGAACCTATTGAAAAAATAGCCTTTTTGGATAAAGGCATTGTAGTATCGAAAGATAAACAACAATTAACAACCCCTCTTGCTGGATTATACAGCGTTTCGGTTAAAAATGAGACAGGATGTGAGGTTAAAGGTGAGTATCAGTTAGTCAATAATGATAAAGCCTTAAAAGCTGATTTCTTATTGCCTGTTCAAGTCTTTATTGGTGAAGAGGTCATCGCAATGGATATAACCAAGCCGATTCCTGATAAAGTAGAATGGACACTGCCAGTTGCTGCTAATTTACTGGAAGAGAATATTCAGCGAATTAAGTTTGCTTTAGCTGAAGAAGGGAAATTTGATATTCAAATGACTGCCTATTTGAGCGAGTGTATTACCAAAGTAATTCATGAGATAGAGGTTTTCAAACCTGAAGACGTGGATAAAACTGACCCCAAATTAGGATATGATAAAACAAAATTAATCGAAAAGGTCATTGTCTCACCCAATCCTAATTACGGTAAGTTTGATGTGAAAGTAGATTTGACACGACCTAAGCCCGTCGAAATTTCGGTTTTTAGGTCATCAACGGGGCAAGTCGTATTCAATAAGGTTTATTCCGAATCACTAAAACAACATCAAGTTAGCATAGACCTCAAAGTCCGACCAGATATATACGTATTAGTCGTAAAAACAGAAGAATCAGTAAATCAGATAAGATTCATCATCATTGATTAACCCACAACAATAAATATGAAAACACGACAATACATATTTAAGGTAATCGCTTGCTTTGCTTGGGGGATGAGTTTAGCTCATGGACAAGACATTGAGAAAGGTATCAAAGACATCAAACAGTTCAAATTAAAGACCTTCTTGAAAGAGGGCTTGCAGGTATCAGGAGGCATAAGTGCTAACCATACGTACTATCAGGCTTGGGGAATCGCAGGCAGACAAATTCCGCTTAATTTTCTGTACACTGGCAATTTAAATGTATCGATACTTAATAAATTGAGAATGCCAGTTCAATTTAGTCTATCTAATCAAGACTTTAAATTTAATCATCCATTCAATCCAAATTACCGTTTTGCACAACCATTCAATCGCTTAGTCTTAAAACCTACTTACAAGAGTTTTACTTTACATATAGGTACTTGTGCATTAAATTTTTCACCATATACACTTGCAGCTCATCGCTACAATGGCTTTGGTTTTGAGTATAAGCCAAAACAGAAAGCTTTTTATGCGGGATTTATGTTAGGGAATCTCCGGCGAGCCGCACTAATAGATACATCTTTTACCGCCCGAAACAGTCAACCCTCATACAAAAGGATGGGGTTAGGAATTATGCTTGGATTAAAAAAAGAGGCGGGTGTCATCGAATTGAGTATTTTCTCGGCCAAAGACCAGATTAGTTCTTTACCTTATAGTCTCGATAGTAAGAGAATTTACCCCGAAGCAAACGTTGCAACATCGCTAAAAGTCTCAAAGAATCTATTAAAAAAATGGTTTTTAAATGCTGAACTTGCCATTTCTGGGGTTACTTCTGATATAAGAGCGGGTGAGTCTTCTCGAAAAAACACATTTATTGAACGTTACGGAGGTTTACTCAATGTCAATTCTTCTACCACATACCACAAAGCACTCCGCACGGGTATCGACTACAAAGGTAAACGATTTAACAGCGGGATAGAATACAACCGAATCGACCCCGAGTATCGAACACTCGGTGCTTATTATTTTGTAAATAACCTTGAAAACCTTACAGCAAAACTTTCTACCCAACTCGCTGATGGTAAACTCGCGGTAAGTGGAAATATAGGCTTACAAAGAGATAATCTGAACAAGAATCAACTACAAACCCTTAATCGGTGGGTAGGTATGGCCAACCTCGTCTATCAGCCCAACGATAAGGCTAATTTGAATATTTCTTACTCCAATTTTACAAGTTATTCTAATTTACGTTCAAGTTTCGATTATTTGACCCAAATAACACCCTATGATGCCTTAGATACCTTAAACTTTCGGCAAATTAACCAAAACATCACAGCCATTGCAAGTTTTCAATTGCCATCACCTTCAAAAGATGTTGCCAAGACTTTGTCAATGAACCTAATTTTTCAAAATGGCAATGACCAACAAGGTAGTAACCAAATAGGCTCTAAGTTATATAATATATCTGCCAATTACGGGCATAGCCTCAATAGCCAAAAATTAACCTTAGCGGGAGCAATTAATGTTAGTAAAAATCAAATTCTGGAACTAAACAATCTAATGTGGGGGCCATCTTTAACCATCAACAAAGGGTTTGGAGATAATCTTACAACAATGTTAGGAGTAATGTATAGTAGTACTATGACTCAAGGTAAGGCTACCAACAATATTTTGAGTGGTCGCTTAGGTATGAACTACCTCATCAAATCTAATCATGCGTTTACGTTAAATGTCATTTATTTAGATAAGCACAGTTTAGTTACTGAGCCTCGGCAACCGGTAGGTATCCCACCATCGTTTTCGGAACTTACAGCCACTTTAGGTTACGTATATAAATTTACTGTTAAGCAAATCATAAAAAAGAAAACATCCACCAATCAAAAAGACCAGTAATATACCTATGAAGAAAATATTCCATATCAGCTTACTTAGCTTTTTGTTGAGTTATACACTACAAGCACAATTCAACTACCCTGTTGCCTGTACGCCCATCGTGCAGCCAAAATATAGTTTAAAGTGGTCTGAACTTAGTACCAACACCGAAATCTTCAAGGTGCATTTATTATTAAAAGACCTCACAAAGCCCTCAGTTGATGCTTACTTGAAGATTCGACTGTCGGGCGTTGGTGTCGATATCCGAACAGTAGATGGATTTATCCCATCTCGTACCATAAAACTTCTGCCTGGCCAGCCTGTTTTGCTAAACGCAAGTGATTTAACCGAGTATTTTAATATTTCAAATTTAGAAGTAAATGGTATTGATATAAGTGCCTTATACGCAGGTGGAAAACTCCCTCCGGGGCTTTACACATGGTACGTCGAAGCCTACGAAATTGACCGTAATCGGCAGGTATCTAATACCGGACAGGCTTTGATGACTGTCTTTCAAAACTACCCTCCTATCATCAACACACCGCAGAATGGAGCCATTCTCCCAGTTACCAGTCCACCGAATATCCTCATGAGTTGGACGAGCCGAAGTACGGCTTCGTTCAATACCGTCATTGGTAAAGTCTATACCTTAAAAATGTATGAATTGGCCCAAGGCGACGACCCCAACATCGTGGCCAATAGTGGTATTGCTCCGTTTAGAGAAATCACAACAACCAATCCTTTTTATAACTATTCAGCTTCTGACCCTGCCCTCAAAAAAGGGGTACACTATGCCATACAGGTACAAGAAACCGATATTAACGGCTCGGATGATTACGAAAATGATGGAAAAAGCCAAGTGGTAACGTTTAGCTTTGGCAAACCTTGTATGGCACCCCAAGATTTAATTATTAACCCAATTGGAAAAGGAAGAGTCGAACTGACTTGGTTACAGGATAATGAAGAAGTGGCCACAACTGTTTGGTATAAATCAGAAGGTAGTTCGGTTTGGAATAGCTTAGAAGCCACCAAACAAAGTACTGTGATTTCTAACCTAAGAGATAAAACAAAATACCAGTTTAAGGTAAGTGCAGATTGTGGCACACCAACAGCCTTTTCAGCTTTGTCGGTTGGAGAAGATGAAACAGGTGTAGTAGGAATTGAGATTGATGATTCAGAATTTGATGAAGAAAACGAAGAATTAGACCCAGAAATCTTAGACCCTTATATAATCGGAATAGAAATCAACACCGATGGCACCGCTCGACCTGTGCAAACACTCAATGATATTTTTTCTAAGATAGATAAGCCTAAGTGTGTAAACGATAAAGTAAGTACTTATGAAGTGTGTAGTCCAAATCATCCTAATGTTGCAACCGACGGAGTAGAAGAATTATCCGATTTATCGGCAGG
>JALOLV010000383.1 GCA_025455785.1 Spirosomataceae bacterium
GCGAAGGAACTGTGAAAAGTTTGACAATCTTATTGGTTTCGGTTTCAAGAATTACCAATGTCGAATTACTTGTTCCGAAGTCGATTCCGTAAATAAATTTGCTCATAAAAATAAAAAAGACCGCAAAAATAGGGTTTTAGAGCGGATGTTGTGCGTTTTTTTCAAAATAAAAAGGACGTATGCCATACGTCCCCACGAGTTTAATATCATTTTTTGCTCAAAATCAATCTGCCGGCTCACGCTCAACAACCTTGATTTCGGGTTTGTGATAAACCGTCGAATACGCTGGTACCGACTTGGTTAGCCAAACGTTACCACCGATAATCGAGTTTTGACCAATCACTGTTTTACCACCCAAAATCGTTGCTCCTGAGTAACGCTCAATGCCCCAAGCGTAACGCCTTGATACAATTTTACGTGCTTGCCAATTACGGTCGTTTCGCCAATCACAATCCCTGTTCCGTGGTCGATGAAGAAATATTCGTCAATCGTAGCTCCGGGGTGAATATCAATCCCCGTTTTTGAGTGGGCATATTCGGTCAGGATTCGTGGCAAGAGCGGAATCTCAAGATTATATAATTGATGAGCAAGCCTGTAAAAAGTTATCGCATAGAAACCGGGGTAGGCTCGTACCACCTCAAACTCGCTTTTGGCGGCGGGGTCTCCATCTATAATTGCCCGAATATCGGTCTTTAATGTCTCATAAATGGTAGGTATCGCATCTACAAACTGCTTGGCTTTCCATTCGGCATTGCAGTCTTTGCACTGATAAGTAGAAAGGAGAATATTTCTTAAATCTAATTCCGAATTTTTGAACTGAGTCTCGATTTCCTCGGCCGAGTGGTAATACTCTTTGGTCTGTTCAGGAAACAACAAACGAATGATTTTTAATGCCCAACCAGCTATATCTTTGGTAGGTGGCACCGCAACTGTCTTTTGGTGCTTTTCAAATAAATGTTGCAAAAAATGTTGATTCATACCAATTACCGAGTTTTTCTACTATCTAATGGCTAACAATCTAAAACTACGCCACGTTCAACCGAAAGACAAAATTTATTTGACGTAGTTGCTCATTAAAGCCATTAATCCTCTCAAATTGGCAATAATCTATCTTCTACGCTAAATGTAAATTTACCGCAAAATAAATTTTTTATCTCATTTTGCGAAGTTTCGCTAAAATGCCGTATCTTTGAGCACTCAAAAAACTTCAACACTTATAAATCGAACTCTACAATGAAAACTAACAATTATACAATGCCAGCTACAACTGTTATAGGGTCTTCAAAAATAGCAGACGACAAAGTACCCGACCTACGCGATGTTCTACGCATGATTGGTATCCAAGAAGTTACGGCCAACGTATTTAGCTTGCCAAATAAGAAGAAAAAAGATTAATTTTATTGAGATTGAGGTAATTGTGTTGGATATTCGAGTTAGCTCGAATGACGATTCAGCAGTGCTGGCACCATTTATCTAACAATCAAGATTCGGAATATTCCAGAAATCCGAAGTACTCATTGATGGTTAAATCTGCCAATCGAGCCTGATTTCGGGAGATTCAACAATACTTCTTGATAGAAGACTTACCCCAATCTCACGCAAAAAAATACGTTCTGATTTGCTTTGCCATTCACGAAACTCAATACCTATATCTCGGTGAGTAGGGAGGTAATTCATCAAAATATCTAAATCGAAAGTCTGGGCAGCAACACCCGCTTTGGCTCGTTGTGCATCAGCGGCATTACAGGCCTGCTCAAAATGCTTAGGAACTGGTACCATCATCACTGGTTTGCCCAAATACATGGCTTCGCAGACCGACTCAAAACCTGCAGTTGTTACTAATGCCCAGCAATTTTGCATAAATTCTAAGAATTTCGACCCGTTTATTTCATGAAAAGTCAAATTTTCTGAATAATCAACCGCTGCTTGGTCTTGTTCTCTATCCGTAAAACAATGAATCCTAACTTCGGGGTTTACCTCGTGCCATTTGATTAAGTCCTCAACCAATGAGCTTTGGGTCATGTAAGCCAAAATAAAACCTTCGTTTTTAGGATTCAATTTGCTAAAATCAGACCGAAGGAGTGGCGGGACGACAACGATATTTTGAGTTGAATCATCGGCAAATGGTGTAAACGAAAGGGCTAATTTTTTGGTTGCCCAGAGTGCCGTAATTCGTGTATTGAGATTAACCAAAAACTTGTCAATCCAATTGCATTTGGGGTGTTCAAATGAAGGGTGAAGCAATAAATATTGATGAGCCGTACAAATAAACGGGATACGCCTTTGATTATAAATAAGATTGTAGAATCCGCCCAAGACATCGTAAAAGTTAATGATAATATCGGGCTGGTAATGTTTGATTGATTTTTGAATTTTATGGATACTGTGTATAAATCCCCTAAACCCTAAAAAACTGTTAATCAGCGTTTTATTTACATCAAGAGCTTTTGTTTTTTTGCAATAAACCAAGCAAGGACTCTGAAAACTTATGATATTGGTTACTACTTTATCTTTAAAAAAGGCAGGAACTTCTCCGCCTTCGGCAGTGCCAACGAGCATCAGTCCTACCTCATGCCCAGCAGTGGTCAAGATTTCGCTGAGAGCAATTGCTTGGGTCAGATGCCCACGCCCTTCGCCTTGAATGATAAAAGCGTACTTCATAAATTTCAAAGAATCGCTACTCTCGAAAGTGTTGGTTTATCTTCAATAAATAATTGATTTTCAAACTCTGTTTCGTCTTTATCCGAAACCGAATAATAAACCAAGCTCCAGTTTCCTTCAAAATCTTCGACCAAGGCCGACATCGTCTCTACCCAATCGCCCGAATTCATATAAACAATTCCGTTGATTTCTCGGATAGCAGGCTGATGAATATGCCCACAAATAATGCCATCGCA
The DNA here is from genome assembly GCA_025455785.1 of Spirosomataceae bacterium. GTDB lineage: Bacteria > Bacteroidota > Bacteroidia > Cytophagales > Spirosomataceae > JALOLV01. Next base: position 2,898 of record JALOLV010000383.1, read on the forward strand.
GCCACGAGCTTTGGCCAATTCGGCGAGTTTTTGCTCAAAATCATCCATGTAGCTTACTGCCAACTTCACCTTGTGCTTGATTTGCTGCGAAAGCGAGTAGTACTTCAAACCTCGCCATTCTCGGTATTGGTTGTATTTTTTATTGAGCCAAAGCAGAAGTGTATAACCCAAATCGCCAAGATGAGCAAGCCACCTCATGCCCGTTGTGATACTATCAAAAACGTCTCCGTGAGTTACAAAGAAGCGTTTATCGCCCGATTGTAGCACATAATCACGGCGAATCTGAAATTGTTTACCCACTACCAGCGGCAAAATTTGGTCGAGAAAATCATCGTGATTTCCACGCAGATAAATTACCTTTGTATCGTATTTATCCATGATTTTGAGGATTATTCTGAAAAAAGCAGTGTGTTTTTTCTTCCAAATCCCGTATTTCTTCAATTGCCAACCATCAATTATATCGCCGTTCAAAATCAATTTTTCGCAACGATTCTCTTTCAAAAAATCAGTTACTTCTTTTGCCTTCGAACCGCTCGTCCCGAGATGAATATCCGACAATACGATAGTACGGTAATGTTTGTTCTTTTTCATGCCAACAAATTTCTTACCTTAATGTAAACTACTTATTATTAAGAGGTTAAGAAAATGTTAATTCTGAATTTTCAATA
>JALOLV010000059.1 GCA_025455785.1 Spirosomataceae bacterium
CAAACCGAAGCATTCGGAGCAATCGCATTTGGGGCTTTTGGCGTTGCAATGACCATCGGGCGTATATTTGGCGATTATTTTACGCTCAAATTAGGCAAAAGAAAGTTGCTGATTTTTGATTCGGCACTTTCGGTAGTTGGTTTGACCATTGTATTAAGTTTTTCGTCTGAGTGGTTGGCTTTGGTTGGTTTCTTTTTGGTTGGGTTAGGCTTATCAACGGTCGTTCCAATCGTTTATTCTACCGCTGGCAACACCGAAGGCGTGATACCAAGTGTCGGCATTGCCATGGCAACAACCATCGGTTATGCTGGATTTTTCGTTGGCCCACCCACAATTGGCTTCTTGGCCGATACATTCGGGTTGCGAATCGGGCTTGGTTTTTCGTTGGCTTTATTCTTGATTATGTTGTTATTGGTTTCGAGGATAAAAATAAAGGATTAATTTTTGAATAATCATGAATCATAAAAAAGTAAAAGTTGGGATTGTTCAGGCAACTCCTGCTCTATTTGATATTGAAAAAAGCATCGAAGTTTTCGTAGAATGGCTCAATAAGGGCGTCGAAGAAGGCTGCGAACTATTACTTTTTCCCGAATCTTTCATTCCGTGTTATCCTCGTGGATTAGATTTCGATTCGGTTGTGGGGCGACGTACCGATAAAAGTCGCAATATGTGGCTCGATTACTGGGAAAATAGCCTCGATGTAACCTCCGAACATTTCAAAATCATCAGCGAAGCCATCAAAAAAGCTGGGATTTTTGTAGGATTGGGCGTTACCGAAAGAGAAAATATCGGTGGGTCGTTGCATTGCTGTTTGTTGTACTTCGACCCCGAAGGAAATCTCATCGGCAAACACCGAAAACTGAAACCTACTGGTCTCGAACGCTACATTTGGAGCGAAAGTGATGGTAGTACGCTGGTAAGTTTTGATACTAAAATAGGGAAGATTGGCGGATTAATCTGCTGGGAAAATTATATGCCTTTGGCTCGAATGGCGATGTACAGTCAGGGGATTGAGATTTACCTCGCCCCAACCGCCGACTCTCGTCAGTCTTGGCAATCGACCATGCAGCACATTGCTCTCGAAGGGCGTTGTTTTGTGTTGGCTTGTAACCAATTCGTACAAAAATCTGATTATCCCGAAAAATACCAAGCCGATTTGGCAAACGAACCCGAAATCATGTCTTCGGGTGGTAGCGTGATTATTTCGCCAATGGGAGAAATTTTGGCTGGGCCACTCTGGAATGCAGAAGGTTTATTGACCGCCGAATTAGATTTCTCGATTCTTGCCAAAAGTAAGTTAGATTTCGATGTGGTGGGGCATTATGCCCGTCCTGATGTTTTTCAATTCAGTGTCAATAAACAACCTCTCATCAAAAAAATCTAAAATTTTGAAGATTTTTTGAGGAATTTCGCCCTTTCGATTGTCATAGATACCACAAGTAAATTATGAATATGATATATGTGATTGGTACATTTGTGGCCTTTTTTTTATCCATAATTGTATTGACTAAAAAGGGGCGAAACTTTGCCGATAAAATCTTGGGGATTTGGATGTTGATTATCGGTCTTCACCTATTGTCCTATTACAGTTTTGTATCGGGTTTGATTTATCAATATCCTGATATTTTGTGGCTCAATCTGCCTTATTCGTTCCTCCACGGGCCAATGCTCTATCTCTATACATTGGCATTGACCAATCCAGAAAAATTCAAAACTAAAAAGTGGTTTTTTCACTTCGTTTTGCCTGTTTTCATCTTGATTTTACATAATTCATTAGTGCTAAAACCCAAAGAAGAATTAGTTGATTTAATAAAGCATAATGAACAAAATATACAAAGTTTTGAAAGCATAATAAGTACAGCTTTGCTGATTGGCTCGGGTTTTTTCTACGTTTTTATTACGAGTAGATTATTAACAAAACACAAAAAGCGGATTCTGAATCAATTCTCAAACCAAGAAAAAATTAACCTAAACTGGCTTCGGGTGCTTTTCTATGGTATGGGATTGATGTGGTTTTTAATCATTTTTACGGCTTACGACCCTCTGATTTTTTCGGCAGCATCGGTTTTTACAGTTTTTATAGGTTATTATGGAATAAAACAGGTTGGAATATTTACGAACCAAAACCTCGAAATCGAAGAACCCATTTTTGAGGTAATGAATGAAGATAATAACGAGAAGAAAAAATACGCAAAATCGGGACTGAATGAGGATGTCGCAAAAGATTTGCACCTCAAACTCCGAAGCCTGATGGTAACCGAAAAACTCTTTACCGAACCCGAACTCACGCTATCGGACCTCGCCAATCGTTTGGAGATTCATCCAAATTATCTTTCACAAATCATCAATGAAATAGAAGGCATGAATTTCTACGACTACATCAATGGTCTTAGGATTGAGGAATTTAAGAGGTTGGTTGCGATTCCCGAAAACCAGCGATTCACACTTTTGGCTTTGGCTTACGAATGTGGGTTTAACTCAAAGTCGGCATTCAATCGTTTTTTCAAAAAAGCAACCGATTTATCGCCATCAGAGTACGTAAAAAATCTCCATTGAATCTCTTTTTTATCCGAGCTTCTGGGTTTCTCAAATACTACTTTTCTGCCAACCATTCATGTCAGAATAAATCCATTCATCCTGATTAGACATTTGTCTAAAAACCCCAAAATCTTCACAAGTTAATTTCGTGCAATAAACCTATTCTTGCATGAAAAACAACCCTCTATTAGATTACGAAGTAAACCCAAAAATCATTTTGGCTGGGCTGTGGACATCAGTCATGTTTTGCTACATCTATGGCGATTATTTTGAGCTTTACACTCCAAATAAACTTCGGAGTTTGCTTGATAACACCTCGACATTAAATACCCCGATTTATCTGCTGTTGGCTTCGATTCTGATGGCGATTCCGTCATTGATGATTAGTTTTTCGTTGATTTTAAAACCTAAATTTAATCGGATTTTAAATATAATTTTTGGAGTAATCTACACAATTATTATGGTTTTGATTGCGATTAGCACATTTGGTACGGCTTGGCAAGAATTCTATTTTTTATACGCAATTATCGAAAGTGTGCTTACCTCAATCATTGTTTGGCGAGCATTTAATTGGAGTCGAAACTAACACTTAAAATAAAATCATGAAAGAAATTAGTATCCAAAAACTCGCTCGAATGGCGGGTTTCTATTATTTAATCATTGTAATTATGGGTTTTTGGGGGCTTATGTACGTACCCTCAAAAATAAAGGTCAAGGATGACCCCGCCGCAACAATGAATAACCTGATTCAGAATGAATTTCTATTTCGTAGCGGCACGGTTTCGCAGATGATTAGCTCGATTTCGTTTATCTTTTTGGTCTTGGTATTGTATCGAATTTTTAAGGATACTGCCCAACACCGAGCCAGACTGATGGTGTTTTTTGTTTTGGTGCAGATTCCAGTGTTTTTCTTGGCCGAAGCCTTCAACATGGCCGCCTTGATGGTTGCCAAAGGTAGTTTAATGCAGTCTTTGGAGTTACCACAAAAGCAAGAATTTATGTATTTATTACTCCGCATTCATAAATTTTGTATTACTACAATCATCATTTTTTGGGGTTTGTGGCTGATTCCACTCGGACAATTAATCCTAAAATCTGGCTATCTACCACGAATCATTGGTATTCTGCTGATTGCAGGAGGCTGGGCTTACGTCATTGAGAGTTTAGATTATATTTTGTTAGACTCAAAACTTGAGTCATTGACCAGATACACCTCTTTTATACATACATCGGCCGAGCTTCTGACTGTCGTATGGTTGTTGATAAAGGGAATAAAAGTAGTAAAATAGAATTAGAACCTTTTAACACAAATAGATTTACTCTGAATCGTTCAAGGCTTAAAATTGTATTTTTTTAAGCCAATTGAACGAATGTCATTCAGTTTATCAAATATTCTGTTTTTTCTAAGTACTTTGGGTTGGTTTAATGGCCTGATTCTTTGTATTGTATTTTTCCGAAAATCGAAATTATTGAGCAATGCCCTCTTCGGAACATTCCTGCTTTTGCTTTGTCTGAGGGTCGCCAAATCGGTTTTGTGGTGGTTTATGCCCAATTTTCCGATAATCATCGTGATGATTGGTTTAGGAATCTGCTTTTTGATTGGTCCGGTATTTCTGTTTTATGTCATTTCATCACAGAGAAACACCCAGAAACTTCCCAAAAGCTGGCTAATCATCCTGATAGCCCATCTGTCATTGGCGATAATTGTTTTGGTGTTTTATTCGGGGGATGAATATTTACCTATTTGGAAAAAATACATTGTCCCCATCATTTATTACCAGTGGATGGGTTTTACTTTGGCAGCAGGATACCAGCTAAGAGATTTAATCCTAAAGTTTTTTAAAAGAACTCCTCTTTTAATCAACGAAAAATGGCTTTTAGCGATATTTTTCAGTACATTTTTGCTTGTTTTTACTTACATACTATCGTATATTAAAATTTTTAATTTAGCCTATATCACTGGGCCACTGATATTTACACTGATTATTTATCTGAACATCATCATTTATTTTAATCGTAAAAACATTGACAATTTGTCAATCAATCATGAAGTAAAGTACCAAAACAAAAAGATTGATACCGAAGAGGCCGCAAATGTCATGCAGTTGCTCAATGAATACCTGAGCAAAACCGAAGTTTATAAAAATCCTGAATTAAAAATTCAAGAAGTAGCCAGTGCAATACAAATATCTTCGCATAAACTTTCTCAAATACTGAATGATAATTACGGTGTAGGGTTTCCGGCGTTTATCAATACTTTTCGGGTTGAGGCTTCTTGCCAGTTGATTATCGAAAAGCACCAGACCCTCACACTCGAAGCCATCGGAAAAGAAGTCGGGTTTCAGTCGAAATCCACATTCTTTACTTTTTTCAAGAAAATCAAAGGAATCACCCCCAACGAGTTCAAAGTACAGCAAAACTTAGTTTGAATTTATAAATTTGAACAGAATTGCCGCTATTTTCTTACAATTATTAGCAAAAACAAATGAGTTTTGCAGAAATTTTTAAACAACAATTTCTGCATTATGAAAAAGTTTACATTACTATTTTTGTTTCTGTTTATTGGTTTAGGAGCAGTTTATGCACAGAAAAAAGTTCTCATTGTTGTCAGTGGATACGGCAAAGAAAAAGGGAAGATTCGCCCGGGGTTTGAGCTCGACGAACTATCGCAGGCGTATCATATCTTCAAAAAACATAAACTGCAAGTAGAAGTCGCCAGCCCGCAAGGCGGCAAAGTTGAGGCCGATGGTTTCAGTACAAAAAAGCCTTATAACAAAGCATTTATCGAAGATTCGGCGGCGGTAAGTCTTTTTAAAAACACCAAAAGTACAGCCCAAGCCCTAAAAAATGACTATGATGCCCTTTACGTTGTGGGTGGCAAGGGTGCTATGTTTGATTTGCCGTTTGACCCCTCGTTGCAAGACTTGGTTTTGAAGATGAGTAACCAAAATAAAATCATTTCGGCGGTTTGTCACGGTGCAGCAGCTTTTGTGAATGTGAAAGTAAACGACACGACGTTCTTTGTTCAAAACAGAAGAATCACAGCACTTTGTAATGCCGAAGAAACAAGATTTGGGAAAAAATGGATGAAAGAATTTCCGTTTTTGCTCGAAACTAAGCTGACCGAACGCAAGGCGAAGTTTGAGCAAACAGAAGTGATGTTGCCATTGGTCGTAAAAGATGATAATCTAATAACTGGACAAAACCCGTATTCGACAAACTTAGTGGCCGAAGAAATAGTAAAGGCTTTGGGCTTAGAATTACAGCCACGAGAGCAATATAAAGACGAAAAAGCATTGCACCTTGTCAAAAAAGCCTTGAATGGAGGCTATGATTGGGCAGTGAATGAACTAAAATCAAACCACAGCCAGTATGATATTGAGTTGATGGCCGTTTATGGATACTATGGTTTGCTTTTTGCCAATGGAAACGAAGCCGAACTAAAAAAATCGCTTTCGATTATTGAGATGGCAACTCCGTATTATTTCAACGAAAACCTACATATCGAGCGGGCAAAAGCTCATAAAATATTGGGAGAAAAACAAAAAGCAAAAACACTTTTAGAAGAACTCATCAACAGGAAATTGCTGGTTGAAGAATCGAAAAAAATCATGGCAGAGTTGTAATCCCAAATCTGGTGAATTTACTTATTGCAATTCTCGGTTGTTTACTCTCAGACAAAGTTGATTTGCGACAGCCTCACCAGCAGAATCCTCCTCTATCGAGGAGAAGAGGATTCTGCTGGCTTAGGTATAAAAGTAATTCATTTTTGAATGAGTATAACTCTTGGGTATTTGATTGTTGATTTATCATGAGATGGTATTCTTTGCTCGAAAACCCCAAAACAGGATTATTGATAAAATTAAAATTGCTCCACAAAACTTAGGAAACCACGCAGGGTGCTTACTAAAAAATGTCTTTTTGCTTACACAAAGTACGTCTTGCGTACCGATAGTGGCTTTGTACCATGGTAAACGCCCCGAAATATTGCCAAATGGGTCAATGAAACACGAAATCCCGCCGTTAGAACACCTGACAATACTTCTTCGGTTTTCGATGGCTCGTAATCTTGTATAACTCATAAGTTGTTTTCCGCCTCCCGAAGTACCAAACCACGCATCGTTATTCATCAAGGCCACAAATTCGGCACCTTGATTGGCTAATTCAGCAATTCGATGCGGGTACATTTGCTCCCAGCATATCGTAAGGGCAACCCTAAATTTATCTCCCGAAAGATTTGCATAATCAAATGTATAAGGCTCAGTACCTCGCTCCATCGCCGAGCCTCTTGCCGTAGGCGTCGATTCGAGATAAGGCATTAATTCTACAAAGGGTAATCCGTAGCGTTTTTGATAGACTTTTAGGTCTTGGGGGTTGATTCTGAGCGAATCCCAAAAAATGGCGAGTTCTGGCGTAAAAACGAGGGCGTTGTTTCGGAATACATGCCTTTTGGCCGAATCTGGATATTCTACATAACCAATTGCTACCGATGTCTGCCAATTAGCAATGGCATTCTTGGCAAAATCTAACAGGGATTTATTCTGAAAAAGTGGAATCGGAATCGCTCCTTCGGGCATGACCATCAAATCGGGTTTAGCTGTTTTGACGGCCGAATCTGACAATGAAACGATTTCATCAAAAGTCTTTTGAACAATCGTTGAATCGGTTGAATACGAGTCTAAGTTGGTTTGAATGATGGATACTTTTGTGGTACGGTTTGAAGCTCCGATGACCGACTTGCGATTTAGTTTAGTGCAAAATAAAGAGTAAATAAGCGGAATACCGAGCCAAACCATAATAATCGCACGCACTGATGCAGTTTTTTTTTCTAAGAATCTCAGTATCAAAACATTCATCATCATTACCCAAAAACTTACTCCAAACATTCCGAAAACATCAATAAACTGAATCAGCCAAGTATTATTGGCTTGGGTATAAGGCAGTAAATAAACCTGCAAACCATGTGGCAGTGTATGCAAAAACCAGTCTGCCAGTGTATAAACAAACGGGAACAGCAGCAGGGATTGAGCGAAATTCGTTTTTTTGGAAATAAAATAAAAAGCCAAAAATGGTAAAACCATAAACGGAATCTGCGTAACAAAACAAATCGCCAATGCTGCAAAGCTATATTTGGCAACCCACCAAATATTGAGCAAATGAGCTAAAACCAACATCAAAACCGAATTGATAACCCACTGCCCGAAAGAGGTGGTCTGGCGGATACTCAACAAAAAAGGCACAAAAGCAAACCAAGCCAAAATACCCGTTGGAATTGGGTCAAAATTTGGATAGGACAACCCGAGAAGGATGCCGCTCATGAGCCAGCTTGGGAGTTTTTGTAGTAGTTTCAAGGTAATTGGCAAAATTTTTATTGTAACACAACGATAATCCATTGCCTATGATGGCACAGGCAATGGTCGAGCTAATAGGGGGACTTTATCTTGACAAATTATCTATTAGTAGAGTCTCAGTTAATGCTCCAAGTAAACCTCACATTTGATTTACCTTTTTGAAGTTCTTTTACGACAAACCCATCTCGGTTTTTTTCGGCAATAAACAATCCGTTGCAATCGCCTTCGGGTTGAATTTGAATAACCAAATCTTCAAAATCGTCTCTTGGAGTGTCGAATCCGACAAACACCGAGCCGCTTATTAACTGGCTTTTACCACGAAACCCAGCATTGGTTTGCTCTTGGGTGGCTACTCTTGCCGAAGCCGCCGAACTCAATATCCGCCAAGCACTACCGTTATAAAAATAAAAGCCCGGTGTTTCGTCAATCTGATAAATCAAAAGCCCTTCGGCGGGTGAAGTCGGGCGGTTGGCCTTTGAGATTCTCGGAATCAAAACCCCTTTGTTGTTGCTACTAATTTCTAAAATAGACGACGGATGAGCCAGCGTGTTATCGGTATTGATGGTTACACCTCTGCTGTCATTATTGAGTCTTACATCCTCAAATTCGGTTAGAGTATTGGTTTGAACAACCTTTCGGAAATAAAAATTAGTTATTGTGGCGGGTCCGCTCAAAGCATTTACTTCGCCATAAAAAAAGTATCCTTCTTTCGTCGCAAATCCGATTCCGTTGGTCGTGCTACTTAGCGTAAACCCACTTGTCTCGTTGGGTCTTGAATAAACCTGAGTCATGTAGCTGATTCGGAGACAGTTAAACACCCCATCGGGAGTTGTTATTGTACCGTATCCGTTTATATTTATACTCTGGACGACCCTATTTAAATTCAATCCAGAAATATAATCTTCTTCATCTTTGGTTATGGTCCAACTATCTCCTAATTCTAACGGTACATCAGCAAACTCGTAGTTGGGTTCATCAAAGTTTTGGTCATTCCCAAATTCTAAATCATACGATGTACCAATATGCTCAATCGAGTTTGCACCAATATCGAAATGTTGATAAATCACAAGTTCGTTTTCGTCTTCGTCTAAGTAATAATCTTTCATTACTCTATCAGCACCCCCAATCTGCAAACCCGCCGGCAATGAAGACGGCAAGATAAAATCAGAACGCCCCACACCGTCAAAATTACTCATAAAATTGGTCGGCAAAACCCACGTTTGGGGGGTCGAGGCATTGGCCGTTCCAATATTCATACTAAAACTTTTATTTTCTATAGACAGAAAGTCTAACCAAGATTTACCAGCTGCCGAAATGCTATTGAAGTCGGCTTGAGTAATACTGATAGCCGAGTTGGTTGTCATCAACGAATTTTCGAGAGTAGTTGTCGATTTGAGATTTAGTATTGATAAATCATAAATCTTGGGCTTTCTTACGCTTGATTTTGTATCAGAGGCAATGCGTCCTCGCCTTTCGAGGACTGCACAGCGTGAGTGACATGTGCTAGGACTAGCACAATAACCATCTAATGCAAAACCAAAGGTTAAACCAATTAAAATAGTTGAAAAATTGAGTTTCATAATACAGTGATAATTTGAATTGTTTGATACTTTGTAGGTATGCTATTCTATACGAATAACTGTACCGCAAAACAAACTGATTTAGGGCTTTGTTCTTCCCTTGCTCACCAAAACTGCCAATGCTGTCGGGAGAGCTGAAATCTAAAATAACTTAGCTTTTGGTGTATAAAATACTTTGTAAACTAAACTACTTTAACATTTTTTTAAAATCTTCTCCTAAATTTTAGGGAAGGAAATTTTTTAAAGTAAAAAAACACATAAACAAAAAACATTTTAGAAAAAGTAGTTGGAATACACAAAAAAGTAGTTGGGCTGGGTCGAATCGTAGAAAAGTCAAAATTGGAGATTACTATTTATACCCGTTTTCGGCCATATTGGGCAAGTAATTATTATGTAATAAATCAAGATTAATCCTCATTTTCATTACTTCATAAGAGATTTTCCTGCGTTCATTGTTTGGTTATTGAGCCAGAAACTGGGGCTGATTAGTTTTGTGCTGTATTCAAAAATTAATCAATAACAGGTATAGACAATGAACAAAGAATTAGTTTTTTTAAGAACCTTTGCAGTAGCCACGGTATTTGCCATTACTTTTATTGCCACAACGGCATTCAATAAAAATGCCAATCAGAGATTCGGCGAGATTGACGTAGAGCGAATCAATATTGTCGAGAAAGACGGCACCGTAAAAATGGTGATTACGAACGTGGAGCGATTCCCGAACGGAAAAGATAAAATCAACGGCAAACCTACCAACGAGCAGCGTAAAAAGAGGTCAGGTATGCTATTTTTTAACGAAGACGGTATCGAATGTGGTGGTTTTATCTATGACGGAAAAAAGAATGCTAACGGACACAGTGCGGGGCTTTCGCTGACTTATGACCAATACGACGGCGACCAAGTGATGCAATTGCTAACCGAAGACTACCAAGAAGGAGATAAAAGGCTCGTAACAAGCGGATTAATGTTTAATGACAGAGCCACCAAAGAGTCTCAGCAAAAAACGGCTCAAATCATGAAGGAGTTGGATGAACTTGCCCAAAAAGACCCAAAAGCAGCCGACGAAAAATATAAACTGTATGAATCTCAAGGATTGATTGGCGGAGCCCCTCGGTTATTGATTGGAAAATCAAGAAGTGAAAACAACGGCCTATTTCTTTTTGATAAAAAAGGAATGCCCAAAGCGATGTTTTATGTTGATAAAGATAACAATGCCAAACTCGACTTCTTTGATGAAAAAGGAAATGTCCTTGCTTCTTTCCCCGAAAAGAAAAAGTAAAACTATGCTTAAATCAGACAATAGTCCTGTAAAGAAACAGGGCTTTTTGTCTTTGTAATATTTTGATTAACATGAAGAAATTGTGGCTTAGAATACAACTCCATCGATATTTTTTGTTGTTCATATTGCTTTTTGCGTACGTGCAGTCAATCTATATGCGAATCTCTTTTGACCATACAATCAATGCCTATACATTCACTCCCGAAGCCGCCATTTTTTCATTATTTAAGGCAGGAGTGTTATTTATCATCATTGTATTTTTTATTGATAAATGGCAAAAATCGCACGTTTTTAGCACCCAAGAAATGTTAAAAATCTTTGGTTGGTCGCTCATTTCGTATCTTGTGATATTGAAAATAATTGGCTTTATCGTCTCTTTTTTGTTTGATACCATTGAGCGAAACTTCAACCAAAAAACCCTCCTATTCACTGTTTTTTCTGACTTCTTAGATGGGTTTATCTACGGTAGTTTTTTTCTTGCTTATTACTACTACAACAAAAATAAAAATCACCAAATACAATTAGCCAATTATCATCAGGCTCTTGCCGAAAACCGAATTTTTCAGCTAAAATCTCAGCTAAATCCGCATTTTTTGTTTAATAATCTGAATGTTTTAGACCAATTAATTGACGAAGATAAACACAAAGCGTCGGATTTTTTGAACGAATTTGCCGACATTTATCGCTACGTTTTGCAATCTTCGGATAAAAAACTGATTGGCGTAAACGAAGAATTGGCCTTTGCCGAGCAGTATTTCAGACTGATTCAGCATAAATACGGCAACGCATACCAATTGAATATCCAGACTCAAAACCCCAAAGGCTATATTGTGCCGCTGACCCTCCAATTGCTCATCGAAAACGCCATCCAGCACAATCTCGGAAACCAAGCAAACCCAATATTTATCAAAATCAATGTTTCTGAAAACATCAGTATCTCAAACAATATCAACCGAAAACCCAATATAAAACCAACTTACGGTCGGGCTTTGAATAACGTAAAAGAGCAATACAAGCTCCTGACCTCGCAACCCATTGAGATTGAGCAAATAAATGACGTATTTTTGGTAAAAATTCCGATTATTGATGCAAAACAATCATGATTAAGATACTAATCGTAGAAGATGAGATTCCGGCCAGAAAAAAACTCAAAAGGTTTATGGATGAGTTAGATTCTCGAATCGAAATCATTGCCGAAATAGATACTGTTGCAGCAGGCATTAGATTTTTGAAAAACAATTCGGTCGATTTAATTTTTTCGGATATTGAGCTGCTCGACGGCAATTCATTCGAGATTTACAATCAGGTGCCTGTTGCTTGCCCTATTATTTTTACGACAGCCTACAACCAATTTTGGATGAATGCCTTCGAAGGCAACGGCATTGATTATCTGCTTAAGCCATTCTCTAAAGACCGTTTTCAGAAATCTTGGGATAAGTTTATGATGCTACGGAACGCACCCAACGACACCCATAATTTATTACAAAATATTTCAAAGATACTGG
>JALOLV010000384.1 GCA_025455785.1 Spirosomataceae bacterium
TGAAATTGTCGAAGAAGTTGCTCAACGCAATGTCGCTCGGTACGATAAATCGGGCGAGCAACATTACGATATTATTTCGGCATTTATCAAATCACTCCGTGGCTCCGACCCAAACGCCGCTCTTTACTGGATGGCTCGGATGATTATTGCGGGCGAAGATGCGGATTTTATTGCTCGACGAATGTTGATTTTGGCAAGTGAAGACATTGGCAATGCCAATCCAACGGCGGTTATTATGGCTAATAATTGCTTACAGGCTGTCAAGACGATTGGAATGCCCGAAAGTCGAATTATCCTTTCCCAAACTGCGATTTATTTAGCAACCTCACCAAAATCGAATGCTTCCTACGTAGCAATTGACGAAGCTCTGCAATTAGCCGAAAAAACGGCACATTTGCCGGTTCCGCTGCATTTACGCAATGCTCCAACCAAACTAATGAAAGAAATTGGCTACGGTAAAAACTACAAATATGCTCACAATTACGAAGGGAATTTTACGCAACAGAATTTTTTACCTGATGATGTAAAAGGTACAAAAATTTACGAGCCGAGCAATAATCCCCGTGAAAACGAAATAAGAAAACAGCTACAAAACTGGTGGAAAGATTGGTACGACTACTGATTTTTTACCACAAGATAACTTTAGATGGCAAGTTCTCATTTTTCAGTTTTGGATTGCGTATCCCAAAAGTTATATTTGTAAAACATATACGCCCAAAATTTATGAAACCAATTCTTACACTTCTATTTTTCCTTTTATTCACTGTCCAAATCAATGCACAAAAAGAACTCGGTATTACTTATTCCGGCGGTACAAATAAGGGTTTTTTGTTGAACTTTGAGTCTTATACCGAAAAAAAACAAAGTGTTTTGATTGGATTAGGGTACAATTATTCGGTAAAAGCCGAAGGCAATAATCCGATTCAATTTTCTACCGAACCAATAAAGACATACGAACTTCGTTTTGAAATGCGTAAACACTTTGATACACAAATCTATTTTACGAAATTCTTTCTTCACGGAAGCCTCTTTGCCGATTATGTGAATACAAATCAAGAATCGCTCGGCGGATATGATTTGAAGGGGCTTGGCGGTGGAATTGGTGCGGGTGGTGGGATAAAATTTATTTTATCTAAAAAATTGGTAATTTCTCCTTCTATTACCTTCCGTAAGGCATTTGCTTCATATTATTCGTCAATTCCCGAAATTGATGTGGCTCGCCGAGGTATTGACCGATTGCTTTCCATCAATCTAAGCTACCGTTTTGGCGGCAGTACTGGAAGTGTTTTGACTCCTAAGATGGAAGAAACAAAGAAATAAGTGTGGTTTTTAAAATATTCAGCCCATGACTTTAGTCGTGGGAAATTGATTGATAGCACAAGAATGTAACCGTTTTAACGGTTTAAGCACCCAACTAAATAGACATCTTTTCTCTTGGGGATTCAACAAAAAAGACAGCCCGAAAACCGACTGTCTTTTAAACTAAACCCTAAACTATATGAGAATCTTTACTCGATAAAACCTACGCCTACGGTATTATTTGAAAATTCATCAATCAAGATAAATGCTCCGTTGGCTGGATTATCTTCGTATTTATCTGCAAAAATCGGACTTGCGGTACGAATATTCGTCCATCCGATTTCATTTAATTTCAATTCATTTGCCTCATTCAAAACCGACAAATCTTTCATGTCAATTTTGGCATTGAGCGAAACCACCTTGGCCTTGACTCGGTTGATTCCGTGTTGGAACAAATACGTTTTACCTGCTGTAAGTGCCTGATTATCAAACCAACAGATTCGGGCCGAAACCTCTTTTGTAGAAGCAGGTGCTTGTCCAACTTTTACAATCATATTGCCACGACTGATGTCGATATCGTCTTCGAGCGTTATCACAACCGATTCTTTTGAGTAAGCCGATTCGAGTTGAGTTCCGAATTTCTCGATAGATTTTATCTTACTAATCTGATTGCTTGGTAGAGCCTCCACCAAATCTCCGACCGTAAACACACCACCTGCAACTTTTCCTGCGTATCCACGATAATCATGGAATTCTTCGGTTTTGGGTCTGATTACGTTCTGAACAGGAAAACGACTGATTTCGGAGTTGTGATACCCAATCTGAATAGTTTCGAGGGTATCGAGCAATGAATCGCCGTGATACCACGGTGTTCTTTCCGAAACCTTAACCAAATTATCACCATACAAAGATGACAACGGGATAAATGTTATTTTTTGTCCACCATAGTTGGCATTTTCGACAAGACCTTTGAAATCTGCGACAATTTGATTGAATCTTTCTTCCGAAAAATCCACCAAATCCATCTTATTGACAGCCACCACGATATTGGGTACTCGTAGCAAAGTCGAGATATAAAAATGGCGTTGGGTTTGCTCAACAACGCCATTGCGAGAATCAATCAAGATAATCGAAACCGACGTGTTCGATGCACCAGTAACCATGTTTCGAGTATATTCAAAATGCCCGGGTGTGTCGGCGATGATATACTTGCGATTATCTGTATTGAAATAGATGTGAGCTACATCAATCGTGATACCTTGCTCACGCTCAGCGATTAACCCATCAGTCAAAAGCGAAAGGTCAAGAAAATCAAGTCCTTTGCGTTTTGAAGCCGATTCAAGGGCTTCAATTTTATCTTTTGTAATCGAATTTGTTTCGTATAATAAGCGGCCGATTAGTGTACTTTTGCCATCATCTACCGAGCCTGCTGTTGAGATTCTTAGAATATCCATAAATTTTAATTGTGAATTAGCGAATGGATGAATGAGTGAGTAAAGAATTGTGAATGAGCGAATGAGTGAATATAAATTATTCGCTCATTCACAATTCTTTCATTCACTCATTATCAAAAATATCCTTGTTGTTTACGTTTTTCCATGGCTGCTTCTGAGCGTTTGTCGTCAATTCTGGCACCACGCTCCGAGATTTCAGCCGAAAGAATTTCGCTGATGATTGTATCAATATCGCTTGCCTCAGAGGCAACAGCTGCGGTACAGGTCATATCGCCCACAGTACGGAAACGCACGATGGCTTCGTAAGGGTCTTCGCCCTCCACTTTATTGATATACGGAGAATCCGACCAAATTAATCCATCTCTATCAAAAACTTGGCGTTTGTGCGAGAAATAGATACTTGGTAGCTTTAATTCTTCTTCTTTGATATAATTCCAAACGTCCAACTCTGTCCAGTTCGAAATCGGGAAACATCTTACATTTTCACCAATTTCGATTTTACCATTGAGCATATCGAACAACTCAGGACGTTGTTTTTTGGCATCCCATTGTCCGAAATCATCACGAACCGAAAAAATACGCTCT
>JALOLV010000385.1 GCA_025455785.1 Spirosomataceae bacterium
ACGGGTTTTTAATTTGCCTTCAATAAAGACCAAACTCCCTTTACTTAAATATTTATGAGCTAATTCTGCTAAACTTCTCCAAAGCACAATACTATGCCATTCAGTGTTTGAATGTGATTGTCCTTTGTCATCTTTATAAATTTCGGTAGTCGCCAGTGAAAACTTGGCAACGCTAATACCTCCCTCTAAAGTTTGACACTCAGGGTCTTTTCCTAAGTTTCCAATAAGTGATACCTTGTTGAGACTTCTCATTATTTCTATTTTACAATTTTGATATTTCTTACTCAAAGACTCATTTTAGTTGGTTTTTCTGCAACCAGTTAAAAAGATTAGACTCAGACGAGTTGTATCTTTTAGCAATGAATTTTTTAGTTGAACCATTACTGAGAAGAGCTTCAATCTCAACTTTATATTTATCCAATTTACTTTTCCCAGCTCCAACAGGTCTTCCGAGTTTTACCCCATTGGCTTTTTTAGTTTGTAGGGCCTCTTTTGTTCTTTTAGAAATCAAATCTCTTTCAATTTCAGCCACCATTGAAAATACCATCGCCATTACCTTACTTTGAATCGTATCGTCCAATTGCCAGTTTCCTTTAACCGTATAAATCTTGATTCCTTTCTGAGTGGCTATAGAAATTATTTCCATGCACTCAAGCATACTTCTACCTAATCGAGAAAATTCACTTAACAGGATGGTATCTCCCGAAGTAAGCGTTTCAACAATATTTCCGATTTTTCTTTCTCTCCAATGAATTCTGCCCGAAGCCTTTTCTTCAACGAATTCAACTTTTCCTAAATTTTTATCATTGGCAAGGTGTAGTAGTTGAGATTTGTTTTTTTCGAGGTCTTGGTCAATGGTTGAAACCCTTAAATAAGCGACATTTCTTGGCATAATTTTGGTTATTCGATAAATAGATAATAATTTGAATTATAATGGATTAAAAAATTCTGTAATATTAGATATTTTAATCTAATTATTCAAGTGGTAAATATGAACGTTTTTACTGGTGTAATTTATAGAGAGTATATGTTAAATCATTTAATCAAATGGCAAAACTTACTTCACTCGAAAAATACAGAATCATTGAGCCTATTTTAAATAAACGGGCAACAATTGTTTCGGTTTCAAAACTGCATAAGATTCCAACAAGAACTCTTCGTCACTGGCAAACGATTTTCAATACAAATGGGGTTGATGGACTGAATAGAAAAAAACGTAATGACTCAGGTAAACAAAGAAAAATCCCTAAAATTATTGAAAGCTATGTAGAAGCCTTCCTTCTGCAAAAACCGCCTCTAAGTATTAAAAATGTTTATCTTAAGGTAGCTCAAATATGTAAAAGAGAATCATTGCCGACTCCTTCATATAATTGGGTTTATCAATATAGCAAAACAATTTCACCTGCATTATTAACTCTTTCGCAAAAAGGAAGTAAAGCTTACAAACAACAATTTGAATTGCTACATCGGAATGAATGTGGTTTACCTAATGAACTATGGCAATCGGACCACACGCTTTTGGATATATGGGTTATTAATCCCAAAGGTGTGATTGTTAGACCTTGGTTAACTACTGTATTAGATGATTTTAGTAGGGCAATTTGTGGGTACTTTTTATCAGAGGCTTCTCCTAATGCGACCAACACGGCTTTGGCTCTTCGGCAAGCTATTTGGTCAAAAAAGCATCCGCAATGGAAAATCTGTGGTATTCCAAATAAATTATATACTGATAACGGTTCTGACTTTACTTCAGACCATATTCTTCAAGTATGCTTAAAACTAAAAATTGAATTAATTCATTCTTTACCTGGTAATCCAAGAGGAAGGGGGAAAGTTGAAAGATTTTTTGAAACCCTAAATAAAAGGTTATTAGAAACTATGCCTGGGTATTCTAAACATGATAAACCAAGCTCAACTCCAACATTGACACTTAGCCAATTTGAAAGTAAGTTAGATGAGTTTATTATTATAGACTATAATAATCAATCTAAAAAAGGAAAGCTATCCCCCTGTCAACTATGGCAAGGAAATGATTCTTTCCTTCCCCAAATGCCATCATCTTTAGAAGACTTAGATAACCTAATGTTACACGTAGATAAAATTAGAAAAATCCAGAGAGATGGTATTCGTTTTTTAGGCTTACGGTATATTTCCTTAACATTAGTAGCTTTTGTCGGAGAATATGTAATCATTAAATATGACCCAAGAGATTTAGCCGAAATTAAAGTGTACTTCTCCGATGGCAACTTTTTATGCAAAGCTATTTGTCAAGATATTGCTGATTTGACTGTAAGTATGAGAGAGCTGCTTTCGGCTCGTAAAACATTTAAAAAGCAATTAGATGATAAAATTAAAGATGCCAAGATGCTACTAAGACATTTAACCAACCAGACTCCTACAACTATTCATGAAAAAAAATCATCAAAGTCATCAAAAAAGCTATCAAGCCTAAAAATATATAATAATGAATGATATTTACTCAACCAAACCATTTATTCAAACTAAAGAATATAAAAGGTTCGTAGAATTTGCTCAAAGTTGTATGGAGTATAAATATATTGGTATTTGTTATGGCAATCCTGGGGTTGGTAAAACTTTTTCTGCCCATGAATTTACACACCCTGAAGTATTTGACTATTATGAATACAATATTGATTTTAATGTGCCACTTCCACAAAAGGTCAAAAATAATTTTCATAAATGCAATGGCGTCTTTATGACTGTCCCTGTTTGTAACACCCCTAAAATAATCAAACATATTGTTTATAGTAAAACATTAAATTATGGTAATGCCGCTCTACGTATTAAAGATGAAAGAGATTTGAGGGTGTTAGTAATGGAAGCTCCTAAACAATGTCCATTATTAATTGTAGATGAAGCAGATAGGTTGAATTATAATGCCTTAGAAGAACTTCGGGCTTTATTTGATGAATATCAGTTTGGGTTAATTTTGATGGGGATGCCTGGAATAGAAAAAAGGTTATCAAGATATGCACAACTTTACTCTCGTATTGGTTTTCTTCATGAGTTCAAGTCTATTACAAAGGATGAAATGATGTTTTTATTTGAACAAAAATGGAAAAAACTTGGACATCAATTTAAAGCAAATGTATATTTAGATGTTGAAGCAATGAATGAGATTATTAAGATAACTCATGGAAACTTTAGGCTTATTTATAGAATATTCGACCAAATAGAAAGAATCATGAAAATAAATAATCTTCAAAGTATCAATAAAGAATTAGTTGAAGCTGCAAGAAATTGCTTAGTTATTGGTGACTTTTTATAGGCAAAATAATTCTAAAATTTTCAAGCAAAATATCGCTAAAAGTGACAAA
>JALOLV010000060.1 GCA_025455785.1 Spirosomataceae bacterium
TTGGCGGCAGGTTTGTACGGAATCAAGAAAAATCTGAAACTCGAACAACCCGCCACCGTTGGCAATGGCTACCGCGATATGAGTAATGGTGTTTTGCCCCGAAACCTCGACGAAGCTACCCAAAATATGCAGTATTCGGCGGTGGCGGTTGAGTTATTCGGTGAGAAATTCGTTCAACATTTTTGCCAAACCCGTGATTGGGAATGGCGACAATTTGGAAGAGTTGTAACCGATTGGGAGTTGAAAAGGTATTTTGAAATTATCTAAAATAATAGTTTGACAGAATATCTTTTCGGAATGATGCCAAAAATACCGTAATTTTGCAGAATCATAATATGACTAACCATTGATACAAACCTTTCTTACAACGTCTCACGAATAATTCTCAAAAATCGCCCCGTTTGGTTGTTTGCGTTAGCACTCATCACGGTATTTATGGGATTCATGGCCTCAAAAATTCAGTTGGCTTATGAATTAGCAAAAATTCTACCTCAGACCGACGATAGTTATAAAATATACGAAGATTTCAAAAAACGTTTTGGCGAAGATGGCAATGTTATGGTGATAGCCATAGAGAGCGACAAAATTTATGAGCTAAACACTTTTAATGAATGGTACGATTTGAGTAAAAAAATCAAGAGTATCGAAGGCATCAAGAGTGTAATATCGAATGCAAATCTTTTTGAAATCAAGCGAAACGATAGCCTAAAACGATTTGAACTCCCTCAGATTGTTTCTCAACGACCAACAACCCAAGCCGAGGTTGATTCGATAAAAGCCAAAATTGCCAAGTATCCTTTTTATCGTGGGTTCATTTATAGTCCCGAAGGCAACGCCCACCTGATGGCCATAACATTCGACCAAAGCAAACTCAATACTAAAAGTCGTATCACGATTGTGCGTGAGATTCAGGCCGAGGCTGATGCTTTTGGTAAAAAGATGAATATCGAGATGCACTATTCGGGTATGCCGTTTATCCGTACCAATTTTATGTCGAAAGTTACCGACGAAATGGTCAAGTTCATGCTTTTGGCATTCGGCGTTACGATTGGTATTTTGTATCTGTTTTTTAGGTCATTTAGGGCAGTTTTGTATTCGGCATTCTTGGTTTTGATATCGGTTATTTGGTCGGTAGGATACATCGTTTTATTGAATTACAAAATCACGATTCTGACGGGTTTGATTCCGCCATTGATTATCGTTATCGGTATTCCAAATTCCATTTTTTTAATCAATAAATACCAAGAGGAATTTGTAAAGCATGGCGATAAAATGCGTGCTTTGGCGGTCTCGATTGAGAAAATCGGTAAAACAACATTTCTGGCAAACGTAACAACAACGATTGGTTTTGGGGTGTTTTATTTTACTGGAAGCCCCCTTTTGCTCGAATTCGGCCTTGTGGCGGCAGTTTGTATCATGTCCACTTGGGCGATTTCGATGATACTCATTCCGTCATTGTTTAGTTATTCGGCACCACCGAGCCGCAAGCACGTCAAGCATTTAGACAACAAATACATCACACAGTTTTTGGGTTTTGTAAACCGTATGGTTCATACTCGTCGGACACCCATTTATTGGACGATAGTCATTCTGTCCGTAGTTTCAATTTATGGCATGACCCGCATGAAAGCCATCGGTTTTATCGTCGATGATTTGCCCGAAAAAGACCCAATTTATGCCGATTTGAAATTTATCGAAAAGAATTTCAAAGGAATCGTGCCTTTTGAAGTTGTGATTGATACTCACAAAGAGAATGGGATACTAAACCCGCAGGTGCTATCCAAAATCAAGGTAATGCAGCGTGAATTTGCCAAATACGAAGACTTCACCAACCCGATTTCTATCGTAGAAGCCATCAAATTTGTCTATCAAGGGTATCGTGGTGGTGATGAAAAATACTATCAGCTACCGGGGGCTTTAGAATTGCAGAAATTGACCGAATATTCGGGTACGTTGAATGACTTGAAAGGTAAGACCAACCCGTTTGCGGCATTTATGGACAGCACCCGCCGATACACTCGTGTGAGTTTTCAGTGCGGCGACGCTGGCACGGTCCGGCTCAGGTATTTGTACGAGACCCTCCAACCAAAGATTGATACGATTTTCAATTATGACAGCGAATTGGGTAAAATGAAACCCAAAGAAGAACGAATTGATGCGACGATTACGGGTAATGGGGTAGTTTTTACGAAAGGAAACGACTATCTGCTCCAGAATCTTGCTGAAAGCACATTATTGGCTATTTTCTTGATTCTGATTGTGATGGCTACGCAGTTTTTTAATGCCCGAATGGTCTTGATTTCGGCGATTCCGAGTGTTGTGCCACTCATCATTACGGCTGGGGTAATGGGATACTTCGGGATTCCGCTCAAGCCAACGACCATTCTTGTATTTAGTATTGCATTTGGGATTTCATCCGATGGCACAATCTATTTCTTGACCAAATACAAAGACGAAGTGAAAAACGCCCGCAGAACCGTCAGCGAAGCCATCACCGAGACAATCATGTACACGGGTATTAGTATGTTTTATACGGCGTTTATTCTTTTCTTCGGGTTCGGGATATTCGTGGCCTCCAACTTTAAAGGTACAGTTTTCTTAGGATTTTTGGTTTCGATAACGCTTTTGATGGGCATGATTTGCAATTTGGTGCTGTTGCCAGCGTTATTAATGACACTTGATAAAAGAAAACAACTCAGTAAAGATGCGTAGAGATATAAGGTCTTCTACACAATGAATCCCGAATTATGAAAATATTGTTTAGTGTAATTATTGTACTAAGTTCATTCACTTTATTTGGTCAGTCGAATGATAGCACTCAGATTGTAAAAGAAATTAAAGATAGCCTCTACATTGCTGAGACTGAAAATGTAAAAGGTACTGATAAAGTGCTTCATGCAGAGCCACTGTTTATTGATTTAATTCGTGACCTTGGAGCAAGAAAAGGCGAACGAGAGTGGAATATTGGAACTGGTCTAACCGACCGAAGAACTTTTGATAGCTACACGGCTTTGATAGAGTATGAGTTCGCACCAATCAATAGACTGGGCTTAGAGATAGAATTGCCGTTTACTTTTTATTCCCCAATAGAGTCTGGAATTTCAAAAAAGGATATACCACAGAGTAAGCTCAACAGCGTGAAACTCGCAGCACAATACTCTTTTTATGTAAGCGAAAAATACAGTACAAGTATGGCTTTGGGGTATATCCACGAGTTTGAATTAGCCAGCTTTGCTAAGTACGGTAAAGAACGTGTTTACAAGGGCAATATATATAATCCTTTCTTTGTGGCAGCCAAAAGATGGCAAGATAATCTCCATACACTTCTTTATACTGGTCCAGTAGTTGAGAGTCATTTCAGAGAAAAACTTAGAAGCACGACCTGGCAAGTAAATTCAAATTTTCACTACATGATTTCGGGTACACGTAATTTTATTGGTGTAGAATTTAATAAAGAGTTTCATAAACGTGATTTTGATATGACAATACGCCCACAAATGCGTCTATGTATCGCTGATAATCTCATGATAGGTATAGTTACCGGAATTCCGACTCGAAGAGAAAATCAACGTTTCAGCAGTTTTCTTCGTTTAATTTATGAGCCTAAACATAAAGTAAAACACGGATAAGTTATGAAGCAAACCCAACTCTTTAAAGAATTTTTTAATAGCGAGAAAGCGGGCGGATTGACCCTAATCTTTTGTACTTTAATATCTCTTTTAATTGCCAATAGTAGTTTTAAGGCAGATTACTATGATTTTTGGCATCTTGAGTTTAAAGAGCATAGTATTGAGCATTGGATTAACGATGGTTTGATGACCATTTTCTTTTTACTAATTGGGTTAGAATTAGAAAGAGAAATCTATAAGGGTGAGTTATCAAACATAAAAGACGCCCTTCTGCCTGCATTTGGGGCAATCGGAGGAATCGCCTTACCTGCCGGAATCTACTTATTGTTCAATTACGGTACGCCGACACAATCGGGGGCTGGTATTCCGATGGCAACCGATATAGCATTTGCTTTAGGAATCTTATCTTTGCTGGGTAACAGAGTGCCTACTTCACTCAAAGTATTTCTAACAGCCCTTGCCGTCATTGATGATTTAGGAGCAATCATCATCATCGCAATTTTTTACTCAAAAGCATTATTCTGGAATAATTTGTTTATCGCCATCGGGATTTTTGCAGGCTTACTCATCCTAAATCGCCTCAAAGTCAGAAACCTGATACCGTATTTGATTGGGGGCGTGGCGATGTGGTATTTTATGCTAAATTCAGGAATCCACGCCACAATTACTGGGGTTTTGTTGGCTTTTGCTATTCCGTTTGGCAACGGAGACAAAAAATCAACATCTTATATCCTACAACATTATCTACATAAACCAGTTGCCTTCATCGTTCTGCCGATTTTTGCTTTGGCAAATACCGCCATCGGAATTGATGGAAATTTGTCCGAAATTATTACACAGAATTACAGCATAGGCATTGCACTTGGGCTGATAATTGGCAAACCAGTTGGTATCTCTTTAATGACCTTCATTGGGTATAAATTGGGTTTTTGTAAACTGCCAACGGATTTAAGCTGGGATAAAATCATCGGTGTAGGTTTTTTAGGAGGAATTGGTTTTACGATGTCAATATTCATCACTTTACTTGCATTCGATGACCCAATAATTATCAACAATACCAAACTTATTATCCTCTTGAGTTCATTGTTGGCAGGGGCAATAGGGTACTTATTATTGAACAAAATATTGAAGTTTACGGTGCAATAATCAAATCATAAACGGAAAGACGAGCCCAAAACCCCATTTTTCCGTTTATGCCAAAGAGTATCTCTAAATGAGCCTAAACACCCTCGTCTTATCGCTATTTACACCCACAAATAACTGGCGGCCAATCACTTTCAAGTCTTTCACATCGCCTCTTACACCCAGATTTGAATGAAATCTGAAACCCCCTTTGCCATCATTCAAGAATACCTGCCCGAAGTTTGCATCAATTTTGCCGATACGTACCCTGCTATGCGACTGGTTACCCCCGAGTACCAAATCTGCAAATCCGTCTTTGTTGATGTCGGTTGAGGTAATGGCAAATACTGGCGAAAACTGGGCTTGTATCGGTAGTTTTTTAACCTCAAAACTGCCGTTTTTATTCTCCAAATAAATGGTTTCTAAGGTATTCGCTTCGAGTTTTTTTGGTTGTTTATTCGGAAAAACCGACAGTATCTCTTCGGTTGTGGCGTTAGAATATAACTCATGCGAAGTATATTTTTTCTTCAACGCCACGAGTTGCTCCGATAGCTCATCTCGGCTAAAAGACGGATAATTTTTTCCTTGAATAAAATAAGACAAAATTGGGTCGAGACCACCGTTATCGTCGAAGTCATCATAAACCAAAGACATTGGTTCTTTGTCATTGGCTTTTAATTGTGAGTTCAGACCATAATTACCCACAATTGCGTCTAAATCGCCATCTTTATCAAAATCATCGGCATAGATTCGTTGCCAAAAACCTTTGATTTGGCTCAAATTATCGTTCAATTTCTCAAGGTTTCCTTTGTTATTTTTTAGACAAATAATACCCGTCCACTCGCCCACCGTAATCAAGTCCTGCCAACCATCTTTGTCATAATCAATGGCAATGACATCGGTCAAAATCCCTAAATCATTCAGAATTGGGTTCTCGACTTTGGTGAATTTACCTTTGTCGTTTCGGTATAATCGGCTTGGGTTGTGAATGGGATAATTGTGCGGAACCATCGAACCACCCACAAACAAATCGAGGTCTCCGTCACGGTCAAAATCAATCGTTTCTACGGCACAGTCGGCGTAAGGCGTATCATCAAAAGCGTCGAATGTTTTGGTAAAATTACCCTTGCCATCGTTGAGATAAAGCCGATTCTGTAAAACCAAATCATTTGGCAAGTACTCATACCCACCACTCGTAACATACAAATCTAAATCACCATCGCCTTCGGCATCAAAGAAAACCGCATCGGTGTCGGTGCTGAGTTCGTCTTGTTTAAATGTAGTTTGGTTGCTTTTTATGAAATTACCCCCACTTTGTTGAATAAATAATTCACCAGCCTGACCTTTGCCTCCACCAATGAAGATGTCTTCGAGGCCGTCTCTGTTCACATCGCCTTTGGCCATTCTTGGACCTTGATAAGAATACATTTGTGGCAATAATATCTGGCGGCTAAAATCATTTAATGGAATCTGTCCGTGCGTAAAATCGAGCGAATTTGTTTCGGTAAATAGCGTTTCTTGAATCGGTATCGTAAACGAAGTAGCATTGGGGGCATACTTGATTTTGAGCAATTGATTGGCTTGAATATTGGTCTGTTTTTGGATTTTACCGTCGTTCCAAACAATAATTAAGCTATCAATTTTTGTGCTTTCGCCAAGACCAAAATGCAGAGGAGCCATGATACTACTCTGATAACCATGCGTTGGCGTAAACTCTTGATATTGAGAGTTTTGTCCTGCAAAAACATAGCACTTTGTACCGTATTTTTTCTGAGAATCCAACTGGATATTGAGATAATTACCTGCCTTCTGCTCGGTGCTAAGATTCTTAAAAACCGAAGCCTCTTCGTTGAGATTATTCGTGATGATTTCTAAATCACCGTCGTTATCCAAATCGGCATAAACGGCCCCATTCGAGATAACGGCTTTATCGAAGCCCCATTCTTTTTGCTTGTTGCTAAAGGTTAGGTTTTGTTCGTTTCTAAAAATGTAATTTGCGACCTGCGTTGAGGGCATTTTCTTGACAACCTCCAATACCGACTGACCATACTGCTCACCTTCATCGGCATAGTATTTCATAAAATCCATGTTGGTATAATCTCGCAAATAACCGTTGGTCATCATCACGTCTTTGTAGCCATCGTTATCAAAATCAGCGGCCAAAATCGACCAAGTCCAGTCGGTATTCGATAGCCCCGCCACTTGTCCAATCTCGCTAAAAGTACCGTCTCCGTTGTTGATTTGGAGCATATTTCGCATAAAAGCCGGATGAATATCATTTTGGAGCATATTGAGATACGCATCGTATTTATCGGGGCCGAAAAGCAACTTTTGGCGTTTATTATCTTCGGGTAGCATATCGCTCGTCAGAATATCGGGCAAAAGGTCATTGTTAATATCGCCAATATCATTACCCATCGAAAAGTAGCTAACGTGGTTGGTTTTCGTCTTGATTTCGTCTTTAAAAGTACCGTTTTGCTGATTGATGTAGAGGTAATCTTCTTCGAGATAATCGTTTGATACGTAAATATCCTGCCAGCCATCGTTATTGAGGTCGGCGATGTTGATGCCCAACCCAAAACCAATCGGATTGCCTTTGATACCCGCTTTTTCGCTGATGTCGGTAAATTTACCATTGATGTTTTCTAACAATTTATGCCCCGCCAGCGAATCACGCATAAATCGGATAGCCGCCACATCGAAACGCTTAAAGTCTTTGACGTTGTGGTTGAGTACATAGGCGTCTAAATCATTGTCTTTATCAAAATCAAAGAAGGCCGTTTGGGTTGTGTAGGTATGAAGGTCTAAGCCATATTCGGCTGCTTTATCGGTGAATGTCCCATTTTTTTGATTAATATAAAGTTTGTTTTTGCGGAGGTTCGGATTCTCAATATTTCCCGAAACCGATACATAAATATCTTGCCAGCCATCATTATTTATATCAACGACCGTTACGCCCGTTTTCCATTCTCCATTCCACGAAATCCCAGCCTTTTCGGTAACGTCTTCAAATCGCAACGACGAACCGTTCAAATCGCCTTTGTTGATATACAATTTATCACTGCCTTGATTTGCCGTAAAATACAAATCCACCCAGCCATCGTTATTAAAATCGGCGGCGGCAACTCCCCCACCATTGTAGAAGTATTCGTAATTGAGAACGTTATCTTTTTCGGTTTCTTCGATTTTATTAATGAAGTGAATATTGGTATCATCAGCATCTAATTTCTTAAAAATAGAATCGTTGTTTCCGCATCCAAAAATCACAAAAGCTACAATTATGTAGAAAGAATATCGCATAACAAAGGAATTGATTTAAGCCCTAAAATTAATACAATAGCCCATATTTTTTATCGAAACGGTAAGGTTTTTCTTAGTTTGTGAGACTTTCGCTCAACAATCTCGCTGCGATAAAAAGTCAGAATAATGACAAATGGTTTTCCACGAAAAAGTCCCGATAGAGGCAATGTATCGTTCCTGTCGGGACACAAAACAAGGATGAGTAGATAAATATACTGATATTGTGTCTCGATGGAACTGTAACGACACGAGCAATAGTTCTAATGGTATAATCATTTTTTTATTGTTAAATGTACGCTATCAATTAGCCTATGATGCTCTTTGATGGTCAATCGTTATAATTACACTGATAATCAGGCAATTAGACTCCTTGTTAAACTGTTAATTACTTTTGATTAACCCCTTTGATGCTATTATTTATCACCAATTTTAAAATGTTCTAAAATTAGAATATTAATTTCTATCAATAATTTGTTAAATTATTAAAAACCATAAACTAACTTTGCGAAATTTCGCAGAGTTTAGTTACGAAACTCCAGAAATTTAGACTTTAGATAGGCGATTTTACCCATTCATAAATGGTGTAATTTACCGAAACTGAACAATATTTTTGAAGGCGGAGTAACTCAATGAATAAAATTTAAAAATGGATAAATTCTCATACATTGCCAATGCCGATGTTGCGGCAATAGACGCTCTCTACGAGCAATATAAACAAGATGCCAATTCGGTAGATAAGAGCTGGCAAGACTTCTTCAAAGGCTTTGAGTTCAATCAAGAATGGGGCGGTGATGGTCATAGCACCAACGGTAATGGGTCGGCAACAAAAGCTGTTCTGACGGGTGTATCGGCCGAGCATACCCGCAAAGAAATGGAGGTTGTTCACCTTATTCGTGGATACCGCCAGCGTGGGCATTTGCTTTCAAATATTAACCCGATAGGCAATCGCCGCTTTGCCCACGAATCTCAATTAGAACTCAAAGATTTTAATCTTTCGGAGGCAGATTTAGATACCGTTTTTGAAGCCGGTATTGAGGTCTTCAAGAGACCAGCAACACTTCGTGAAATCGTTGATGCTCTCCGTAAGGTGTATCTCGGAAAAATCGGATTTGAGTATCAATACATCCGTGACCGTCGTGCCAAAAGTTGGCTTCGTAGAAAGATTGAGAACGAATACCTAAACTTTAAGCCATCAAAAGAAGCCAAAGCCAGAATTTTGGAGAAATTGACCGAGGCTGTGGCATTCGAGAACTTTTTGCACACTAAATTTTTGGGTAAAAAACGCTTCTCGCTCGAAGGTGGCGAAAGCACCATCGCCGGTTTAGATGCCATCATCAATCGTGGCTCGGAGCTTGGTGTCGAAGAAGTAGTCATCGGGATGGCTCACCGTGGTCGTCTGAATGTATTGACGAATATCCTCCAAAAGCCCTTCCATCAGGTTTTCAACGAATTTGAAGAAAACGTACAACACGCCGAGTTTATGGATGGCGACGTAAAATACCACATGGGTTACGAAAGCCAAATAGAAACGCCAGCCGGTAAGCGTGTCAGCATGAAACTAATGCCAAACCCATCGCACCTCGAAGCCGTAAACCCAGTAGTTGTGGGTTATGCCCGTGCCAGAGCCGATGCCCATTTTGAGAGTACAGGTCATAAAGTAAATGACCGTGATGATATTTATGACAAAGTGTTGCCCATTTTGATTCACGGCGATGCCGCTTTGGCGGGTCAAGGAATTGTTTATGAAGTAACCCAGATGTCGAACCTTCCGGCTTATTACACAGGCGGAACGCTCCATCTTGTCATCAACAACCAAGTAGGTTTTACGACTGATTTCCAAGATGGTCGTTCTTCAATCTACTGTTCGGATATTGCCAAAATCATTGATGCACCAATATTCCACGTCAATGGCGACGACCCAGAGGCAGTTGTTTATGCAATGCAACTGGCTGTTGAGTTCCGTCAGGAGTTCAACCGTGACGCATTCGTAGATATGGTTTGTTATCGTAAATATGGGCATAATGAATCTGACGAACCCCGTATGACTCAACCTACGATGTACAAAATCATTGATTCGCACCTCAACCCGCGTGAAATTTATCTGAAACAGTTGCTCGAAAGAGGCGAGATGGATGTGGCCGAAGTAGCCAGCGATAAAGCCGAGTTTGAGGCCAATCTGCAAGAATTATTGACCAAAGTTAAATCAAAACAATTAGCCTATGTCCGTCCTAAATTAGAGCAGCAATGGGCCGATTTACGATTCTCTAAACCCGAAGATTTTGAAGAATCTCCCAAAACAGGAATTTCAAAAGATACCATTGAAAAAGTAGCAAAAGCACTGACGAGTGTTCCGGATGGATTCAAACCACTTAAACAAATTGAGAAAATTATTGAGAACCGTAAGGCTATCTTTAATGGCGAAAAGCCACTCGATTGGGCGGCTGGTGAGCTACTGGCCTATGGCTCGATTCTATCAGAAGGTAAGTTTGTGCGTTTGACTGGTCAAGATGTTCAGCGTGGTACATTTACGCATCGCCATGCAGTTTTGCACGATGCCGAAACTAACACAAAACACAATAGCCTGTCTTACATTGGCGAAGGACAAGGCAAATTCGAGATATATAACTCTCTTTTGGCCGAATACGGTGTCATGGGATTTGAATACGGCTACGCAATGGCCAACCCTAACGCATTGGTTTTATGGGAGGCTCAGTTCGGAGACTTCGTAAACGGTGCTCAAATCATGATTGACCAATTTATCTCGGGTACCGAATCAAAATGGCAATCCATGAATGGTTTGGTGCTGCTTCTTCCTCACGGATACGAAGGCCAAGGCCCAGAGCATTCTAATGCCCGCCCAGAGCGTTTCTTGCAGCTATCGGCCGAGTACAACATGTATGTTTGCAACTGTACGACTCCTGCCAACATCTTCCACATGTTGCGTCGTCAGTTGGCATTGCCATTCCGCAAGCCATGTATTCACATGTCGCCAAAATCAATGTTGCGTCATCCGATGGCGGTATCGCCTTTATCCGATTTTACCGAAGGCACTTCATTCCAAGAGACAATCGGCGATAACTATGCCGACCCTAAAAAAGTGAAACGTGTACTGCTTTGTAGTGGTAAAGTTTACTGGGATTTATTGGCTCAACAACAAAAAGAAGAACGCAAAGACATAGCCATTATCCGAGTCGAGCAGCTTCATCCGCTTCCAAAAACCCAAATCAACGAGTATTTGAAAAAATACAAAAATGCTGAAGTTGTTTGGGTACAGGAAGAACCCGAAAATATGGGCTACTGGACCTACCTTCTCCGTGAGTTATACGGTGAGGTAACAATGAAAGTTGTTGCTCGTAAAAAATCGGCATCGCCCGCTACTGGTTACACCAAACACCACAACGCCGAGCAAGCCGATATAGTTGAAAGAGCATTTAATTTGAAAAAATAATAGATTCTTAAATACAGGTATCTTATAAAACAGTTTATGTTACACATTAATAGTTAATTGCTCCGAATAGCTAAAAACAGCAACAAAACGATTAACTATTAACCGTTTTCGATTAACTACTTAGAAAAATTAATCATGGCAATAGAAATGAAAGTCCCTTCGGTGGGCGAGTCGGTAACCGAAGTAACAATCGCCTCTTGGGTTAAGAAAGATGGAGACATTGTAAAAATGGATGAGGTTATCTGCGAATTAGAATCGGACAAAGCAACTTTTGAGCTTCCGGCCGAGAGCGATGGTATCTTGCGAATTTTGGCAAAAGAAGGCGAAACATTACCAATCGGGGCATTGATTTGTAAAATCGAACCTGCCAACGGGGTACAACCAGCCGCAGCACCTAAAAAAGAAGAAGCACCTGCCGCACCAGTGGTAGCAACAGCACCACAAGCCGTGGCCACCAAGGTTGTTGAGGTAAAAGTACCAGCCGTTGGTGAGTCAATCACCGAAGTTACGATTGCTTCGTGGTCTAAAAAAGACGGTGATGTCGTGAATATGGATGAGGTTATTTGTGAATTAGAATCTGATAAAGCAACTTTTGAATTGCCATCGCCAGAGGCGGGCGTTCTGAAAATCGTTGCACCTGCGGGTACAACCCAGCCAATCGGGGCAACGGTAGCTACAATAACCGTCGGAGCAACGGCTTCTACACCAGCACCAGCCGCAGTTGCTCCGCAACCAGAAGCCAGTGCATCAAAAGTTGCTGATACTTCTTACGCAGCGGGGCATCCGTCGCCAGTAGCAGCCAAAATCTTAGCCGAGAAAGGTATCGAGCCTTCGGCGGTTCAAGGTACAGGCATAGGCGGACGCATCACAAAAGACGATGCCGTAAAAGCACAGGCTCCTGCGGCTACTCCAGCAGCACCAGTTGCCGAAAAGAAAGCAGAAGTTGCAGCTACACCAGC
>JALOLV010000386.1 GCA_025455785.1 Spirosomataceae bacterium
CCAATCGGTTGATTCTGACGGGTACACCACTCGAAAACAGCACAATGGATTTATGGACTCAGATGACCTTCATCAACCCGGGTCTTTTGGGAACACAATCATTTTTTAGAAACGAATACCAGATTCCGATAGAAAAATACCAAGACGAGAAGAAGACAAAGCGATTGTTTAGCCTAATTAAGCCTTTTATGCTCAGAAGGCATAAGTCGCAGGTGGCAAAAGAGCTACCCGAAAAGGTAGAGAATATCCACTACGCCGACATGACCGAGCAGCAAGAAAAGGTTTATGAAGAGGCAAAATCGTACTATCGAAATCTTATTTTAGAGCAAATCGAAAACGAAGGAATCGCCAAATCGCAAATAATGGTTTTGCAGGGGCTTACCAAATTGCGTCAATTGGCCAACCACCCTTTGATGGTCGATGAAAATTATAAAGATGGCTCGGGCAAGGCCGACGACGTTTTTCATAAGATACAGACGGTCATCAACGAAGGACACAAAGTATTGATTTTCAGTCAGTTTGTAAAATACCTAAGTATTTTCAGGGCTTATCTCGACCACCATGAGATTTCGTATTGCTACCTCGATGGAGCTACGACAAACCGACAAGAGCAAGTTGACCGATTCCAAAACGATGAATCCATCAAAATCTTTTTGATTTCGCTAAAAGCTGGCGGACTCGGCCTCAACCTGACTGCCGCCGAATACGTTTTTATTCTCGACCCGTGGTGGAACCCCGCCATCGAGGCCCAAGCCGTTGATAGAGCTCACCGAATCGGGCAGAAAAACACAGTTTTTACGTATAAGTTTATTACTCGAAACTCGGTCGAAGAAAAGATTTTGGCTTTGCAAAAAAATAAGAAACGCTTATTTGACGAATTAATAACCACCGAAGAAAGTTTTGTAAAATCTTTATCAAAAGAAGACGTTTTGGCGTTATTGGAGTAATTGTAAAAAAATATGGCAAAAGATATTTACCACGATTCAGTAAAAGAAGCCTTAAAACTGGAAGGTTGGACGATTACTCATGACCCATATCCCATAAAAATCGGAAATGTAAGAATGTTCATTGATTTGGGAGCGGAGCAGGTAATAGCCGCCGAAAAAGAAAATCAAAAGATTGCAATTGAGATAAAATCTTTTGTCGATGATTCAGCTATTTCGGCGTTCCATGAAGCCGTCGGTCAATATGATAATTATCAGATTGCTTTAGAAGATGAAGAACCCGAAAGAATTCTTTATCTGGCAATTCCTCTTTCTGTTTACAATAGTTTCTTTCAAGAGCCATTCATTCAAAAAGTTATCTTGAAAAAACACATTAAATTGATTATTTTTGATATAAATTCAACGCGTTTGAAATGGAAAAACTAATCAAATACCAACAGATTCTAACTGAGTTCTTGGAGGAATACGCCAAAATCAAGTATGCTAATGTTCCGAATTTAGAACAACAAATCATTATTGATAAAGACCGAAATCATTTTCAATTGGTGAGCATCGGGTGGCTAAAAGACCAATTCGTACACGATACGGTTTTTCATTTTGACATAAAGGATGATAAAGTTTGGATTCAGCAAAACTGGACCGATATTAAACTAAGCAAAGAATTAATAACTCGGGGAGTTAATCCAGAAGATATTATAATAGGTTTTATTCCAAACCCAGCCCCGATTTATGGATTGTCGAAGGCTATCTGAAGTATTTTATTACAACTCATTTTGGTAAATAATCTAAAATTTATATTTTTTATATTAAATCCTTTGTGGATTTTCGCTCAAATTCCAACTGAAAGTTGGAGAGCCCATGCCGATTATTCTTCGGCAAAGGGCTTAGAAATAATCGAAAACAAGGTTTATTGTTTTACTACCAATGGTCTGTTTTTTTACAATAAATCAAATAATCAATACACTACTCTAACAAAATTAGACGGTTTGTCGGATTCTGAAATCTCTCAAATCAGATACGATAATTCATCAAAAACTTTATTGATTGCTTATCAAAATGGCAATCTCGACTTTGCAACTTTGAAAGATGGTATCATCGAAAAAATACAAAACGTTGACCTCATAAAAGTCGCCAGTAGTATTCAAAATAG
The DNA here is from genome assembly GCA_025455785.1 of Spirosomataceae bacterium. GTDB lineage: Bacteria > Bacteroidota > Bacteroidia > Cytophagales > Spirosomataceae > JALOLV01. Next base: position 2,095 of record JALOLV010000386.1, read on the forward strand.
CAAGCGAATCAACCAAATTGAATTCCGCAATCAGATGGTTTATTTGGCAGCCGACTTCGGGCTGGTTGAGTTTGATATTCAGAAATTTGAGATAAAAAATACACTCCAAACACCCAATGTTCAGGCGGTTACATTTGCCCGTGATAGTATTTTTATCAATACCTCAAACGGAATCTTAGGTACTCGATTTGCTTCTAACAACAATATTCAATTCATCGGAAACTGGAAGCAAATTATTGATAATCAACTATTTAAAACTCCATCTTTCCCAACGATTCCGCTGGTAGTTTCGCCAATAGAGATTGCGACCGATGCAGAAAATAAAATTTGGATTGCCGATGAGGTGAATGGGCTCGTCAGTAATTTCGACGGCAATTTTAAAACGTTCAATCCAAACGGTATCAAAGGATTTATCGAAGAATTGTATTATCAGGACTCAAAAATCTATGCTATCGGAGAACGAGTTAATGTTTTTGAGAATAACGTATGGCACTTGGCAGCAAACGCACCCAATCTCACAAAAAATATCACCGATTCTAATGGCTATCTGTGGCAAATCGTGTCGAGAGGCGTGAGGGTTACAGACCCAAAAACCAATAGAAATCGTACTTTTTCGACTGGACGTGGGGCCGGAAACCTTCCAAATTCAACCGTAAATACCATTGCTCTCGACCGAGATGGTTTGATTTGGATAGGTACAAACGATGGCGTAGCAGTTGTGGCCGCATCCGAAAATATTTTTAGCACTACATCAGAAGCCTACACGCCTATTTATCAGCGAAGAAGGCTGCTTTTACAAGAAAATATTAGAACTATTGCGGTAGATGGTGGAAACCGAAAATGGATTGGCACCACCAACGGACTCTTTGTTTTTAATGCCTCAGCCGATGAATTGATTGAACAATTCACGACCGATAATAGCCCGATTCCGTCGAATGGGATTATTGATTTAGCGATAAATAACCACGGAGAAGTTTTTGTATTGACCGATAAAGGCTTGGTTTCTTACCAGAGCGATTCGAGCGAACCTAATGAAGATTTCAGCAATATCCGAGTCTTCCCGAACCCTGTCAGACCTGAGTTTAACGGAGTTCTGACGATTTTGGGATTAATGGAAAACTCAACCATAAAAATCACCGATTCGGCAGGGCGAATCATGCACGAAGCCAAATCGAATGGTGGCTCTGCTACTTGGGATTTACAATACCAAGGTCGAGCCGTTCAAACTGGTAT
>JALOLV010000387.1 GCA_025455785.1 Spirosomataceae bacterium
GTCAGTAAAGTCCGTATGTATGTAGGGCCATCCATCATGTATTTGCTTAATATGGCAACGTCTGTCGTCTTGATTTTGTCATATATGTTCTATACCAATGCCCGCCTAACTTGGTGGGTTTTGGTGCCAATGCCCGTGCTTTCCATCTGTATTTTTATCGTGAGTAATATCGTGAATAAACGCTCAGAAGAAATTCAGAAAAGCCTTTCGAGTCTTTCTACATTTGTACAAGAAGCGTTTTCGGGAATCCGAGTTTTGAAAGCCTTCGCTCGTGAAGATGATTCGGCACGAAGATTCGAGATTGAGAGTAATGTCTATAAATCAAAATCGTTGGCATTGACCCGTGTAGATTCGCTTTTTACGCCTGTTGTAGCATTTTTGATTGGTTTGAGCACTGTACTTTGTGTGTACATTGGCGGACAAGAAATTATTGCTGGGCGATTGACTCCGGGCAACATAACTGAGTTTATCCTTTACGTTTACATGCTCACTTGGCCATTGGTTGCTTTGGGCTGGACTTCAAGCCAGATTCAGCGGGCGGCCGCTTCACAGCAGCGTATCAATGAGTTTCTGAATATCAAAACCGATATTGTTTCTACAAAAAACCTCACAAAAGAGATTGTCGGAAAAATACAATTCAAGAACGTAAATTTTGTCTATCCAGATTCGGGGATTCACGCACTAAAAGATTTCAGTCTCGAAGTAAAAGCGGGTCAATCTGTTGCAATTTTGGGAACGACTGGTAAAAGCGGGTCAATCTGTTGCAATTTTGGGAACGACTGGTTCGGGGAAAAGTACAATTGCCAATTTGATTTTGCGAATGTACGATACCACCGATGGGCAAATATTGGTGGATGACGTTTCGATAAAAGATTACGATATTCAGTATCTGCGTAGCCAGATGGGTTATGTGCCGCAGGATGTGTTTTTGTTTTCGGATACAATAATGAATAATGCCAAATTTGGCTCGCCTAACCTGACTGACGAGCAAGTGATTCAGGCTACCAAAGATGCCGATTTGTATAAGAATGTCATGGATTTTGAGGATAAATTTGATACCAAAATCGGTGAGAGAGGTATTACGCTATCGGGTGGACAAAAACAAAGGCTTTCGATTGCTCGTGCCATCGTGCGTGAACCAAAGATTTTGATTTTGGATGATTGTCTTTCGGCGGTTGATACCAATACCGAAAATATCATCTTGAATAATCTCGAACGCATCATGCAAAATCGTACTTCAGTTATCATCTCGCACAGGGTTTCTTCGGCAAAATTGGCGGATAAAATTTTGGTTTTAGACGAGGGTAGGGTTGTTGAGCAAGGTACTCACGACGAATTGATGGATTTAGGCGGCTCGTACCGAGAACTCTACGAAAAACAATTGCAAATGGAAGAAGCGTAACGATTTAGCAACGCTGTCAGGGTTTTAGATACGATTGGGTAAAAGTTATTAAATTTTAGATTTTCCGTAGCGTTGGGTTTGCAAACCCAACGCTACGGAAAATGATTTGTAACTTGCATAGAATCTATGAACCCTGACCATAATTTTTGATATGGACGGGCTTTTGGTTGACTCCGAACCTTTTTGGCAGCAAGCCGAAATGCTGGTTTTTAAAACTGTAGGTATCGTACTTACGCTCGAAAATTGCCTCGAAACTACTGGCTTGCCCACCAAAGATGTGATGAATTATTGGTATCAAAAACAACCGTGGACGGGAAAATCTATCGGGCAGGTCGAAGATGAAGTTTTGCAAACTGCCGCCGATTTGATTGGGGCAAATGCCGAGGCCATGCCGGGTGTTTATGAGGTTTTAGAATATTGTAAAGCCAATAACTTAAAAGTAGGATTAGCGTCGGCTTCGCCAATGTTTATGATAGAAATCGTACTCAATCGCCTAAAAATCAAGGAATATTTCGATTTTTATCATTCGGCAACGCTCGAAAAACACAACAAACCGTTTCCGGATGTTTATCTGGCGGTTGCACAAAAATTAGGTATAGAACCGCAAAATTGCTTGGTTTTTGAAGATTCTACCAATGGAATCCGTGCCGCCAAAGCCGCCGGATGTTTTGTGGTGGCTGTTCCTGCACACCATGACTACAATTCTGACAATGAAAACACTCTTTTTTTACCTTCTTTCAATCTGTGCATTATTTGCCCAAAAGAAATCTGATTGGCAAAGCCTTTTTAATGGCAAAAACCTCGATGGCTGGGACATTAAAATCGCTGGGCAACCCGTAAACGACAACTACAAAAACACATTTAGGGCACAAGACGGGATGCTACGGGTGATGTACGATGAATACGAAACCTTCGACGATAAGTACGGGCATCTCTATTACAAAACGCCTTATTCATATTACAGATTAAAGTTTGAATACCGTTTTACGGGTAATCAAACCAAAGGCGGAGCGAGTTGGAACGTCCGTAATAGTGGTGTGATGTTTCATTCGCAATCGGCACAAAGTCTATCATTCAATCAAGGTTTTCCGGTTTCGCTCGAATTACAACTTTTGGGTGGATTAGGTAAAGGTACTCGCCACACGGGCAACCTCTGCACACCCGGAACCCAAGTGTATATGAAAGGCAAACTCCGCCCCGAGCATTGCATAGATTCCGATTCTAAAACTTACGATGGCGACCAATGGGTAAAGGCCGAATTGATAGTCTTGGGCGATTCGATTGCTCACCAAATCATCGAAGGGGACACGGTTTTGACCTTTGAAAGATTGCAAGTTGGCGGTGGTTTTGTGAATACGACTTCGATGGATTGGAAGTCGGGCGGAATCAGCGATGAACACGCCAAAGAATGGATGAAAAAAGACTCAACTCCCCTCAAAGAAGGCTATATTGCTCTACAAGCCGAGAGCCACCCGATTGATTTCAAAAATATCGAATTACTGAATCTTGTGGGCTGCACCGACCCCAAAGCACTGAATTTCAGGTCTTATTATCTCAAATCTGACAATTCACAATGTAAGTATCGAAAGTAATTTTTGTATTAATCCAAGAATCTACTGTATTTAACAAATCAATAATTGTAAATGTCTGATTTTCAGGTTTTTTATTTGTAATTTTGCGGGCATTTTTTCAGCAGACACAAGAAGCAAGACGACAAAACAACCTCATGTCTTGGGTCTTGTCTCTTGAATTCCAAATCTTATGAATAACATCCGTAACATTGCAATTATTGCTCACGTTGACCACGGTAAAACGACATTGGTGGATAAAATTATCCATTTCAGCAAAATTTTCAGGGAAAATCAACAATTTGATGATTTAATATTAGATAACAACGACCTTGAACGTGAACGTGGCATTACGATTTTGTCTAAAAACGTATCGGTTCGCTACAAAGGCGTTAAAATTAACGTAATTGATACTCCGGGTCACGCCGACTTTGGGGGTGAGGTAGAGCGTGTATTGAAAATGTCTGATGGCGTTATCTTGCTTGTCGATGCCTTTGAGGGTGCTATGCCACAAACACGTTTTGTATTAGGCAAAGCCATCGAGTTGGGCTTGAAACCAATCGTGGTTGTCAATAAAGTAGATAAAGAAAACTGCCGCCCCGAAGAAGTACAAGAAGAAGTTTTTGATTTGATGTTTAACCTCGATGCCACCGAAGACCAATTGAACTTCGTAACGGTGTTTGGTTCGTCAAAACAAGGTTGGATGTCATTGGATTGGAAAGAAAAAACAGAAGATATTTCGGTACTTTTAGATACCATCATCAGCGAGATTCCGCCTGCACCTTACAACGAAGGTACTTCGCAAATGCAGATTACATCGCTCGATTATTCTTCGTTTACGGGTCGTATCGCTATCGGTCGTGTGTTTAGAGGTACGCTCAGAGAAAACCAACCGATTGCTCTTTGCAAAGCCGATGGAACTTTCAAGAAAATGCGTATCAAAGAATTGAACGTGTTTGAAGGATTGGCAAAAAATAAGGTTTCTGAAGTAGGTTGTGGCGAAATCTGTGCGATTACGGGTCTTGAAGATTTCGAGATTGGCGATACCGTTGCCGATGCCGAAAATCCAGAGGCTTTACCACGTATTTCGGTTGATGAGCCTACAATGAGTATGTTATTTACGATTAACAACTCACCGTTCTTCGGAAAAGAGGGTAAATTCGTAACATCTCGCCACGTTCGTGACCGCTTGATGAAAGAAACCGAGAAAAACTTAGCTTTGAGAGTACAAACTGGCGAAACCGAAGATAAATTCTTGGTATTCGGTCGTGGTATTCTTCACTTGTCGGTACTTATCGAGACAATGCGTCGTGAGGGCTACGAACTACAAGTTGGTCAGCCGCAAGTACTATATAAAGATATTGACGGTGTTCGCCATGAGCCTATCGAGTCTTTGGTTGTGGATGTACCCGAAGAAACCGCTGGTAAGGTTATCGAATTGGCAACTCAACGCAAAGGCGAATTGCTCGTGATGGAGCCAAAAGGCGATTTACAACACTTAGAGTTTAATATTCCGTCACGTGGTTTGATTGGTTTGCGTTCAAATATGCTTACCGCTACCCAAGGCGAGGCCGTGATTACGCACCGTTTCTTAGAATATCAGCCATTCAAAGGGCCGATTCCAGAGCGTATCAATGGTTCGATTATCTCAAAAGGTACTGGTACTGCTACGCCGTATGCGATTGACCGTCTTCAAGACCGTGGATTTTTCTTCATTGACCCGGGTGAGGATATTTACATGGGTCAGGTAATCGGAGAACACAACCGCCAAAACGACATCGTAGTAAATCTTCAAGAAACTAAAAAATTGACTAACCACCGTGCATCGGGTTCGGACGATAACGTGAAGATTGCTCCGAAGGTTAATTTCTCTCTCGAAGAATCATTGGAATATATCCAAAAAGACGAATACGTAGAGGTTACTCCAAAATCTATCCGTATGCGTAAGATTTATTTGGATGAAAACGAGCGTAAACGTTACGAAAATAGCAAAATGGCTATGGCGTAATGTTGGATTTGATGTTTTTGGTTCAAGAATATATTGAAGAAGCGGCTCTGCGGGGTCGCTTTTTTGTTTATCTTCTGATAATGGCTTCGTCGTGGTTCATAATTGTTTGAGTTACAATAGCGAGCGAAGCAACTTCGATTTGATTAACCGCTTGGTTCGATTTGAATTCACCCACACTCAACAATTCTTTTGCTTCTGCTGGATTCTCCTTAAAATACTGCATTTGCTCGGCAA
>JALOLV010000388.1 GCA_025455785.1 Spirosomataceae bacterium
CCTTGATAAAGCCATTTTAAGCCCAACTCCCAACCTTTCTTGAATTTGTAGCCCGCTTGGGTCGAAATCAAGTGGCGAGTATCCCACGCCGAGGCAATGTATTTGCCGTCTCGACCAGCAAATTCACTTTTGAAAAGCGTATAAGAAAGCACCCCAAAGAAGTTTTTGGTGAGCTTTTGCTGAAAGAAAAACTCCAAACCACGGCTACGGCCTTCGCCAATACTCAAGACTTGTTCGTTGCCGATTGCTCCGAAATCTCCGCCTTGGTTTGCCAACGAGATTCCGTCACGGAGCGAGATTGGGTAATTGGCATATTTCTTATAAAAACCTTCGACAGTAATACGGGTTTGCGGAGTTGGAATAAACTCAATACCCGTTACAAAATGGTCAGAACGGATGTATTTGTTATCTTTATTGACGTATTTTCCGTCTTGCTGATAACCCAAAACAGTGTAGATTGGCACTTTGAAATATCGCCCTGCCGAAGCATTGATACGCCATTTGTCGGCCACTTGGTAGCTCAACGAGAGTCTCGGACTGAGCGTTTCGAGTGGGTTATTACCGGTTGTCGTAAATGAGTTCATATCGGTACGTAAACCAGCCGAAAGGTTTAGTTTTTCGTCGAGAAACTTACGAGAGACCTGTCCAAAAGCACCGTATCGCAAGAAGTTGATTCCTGTATTGAAGTCTGCACGGATTCCGGGCTGAATTACTTGCCCATCCGAACTTTTGATTTCACGACGGATAATATTGAAGAAATCGTTAGTATATTTCACGTATTGCAGCACCGCACCGTAGCTATACTCCCATTTTCCGATGAATTTATTGACATCCAAACGCAGTTTATTCTCAATCTCCCACGATTTACTATTAAACACCAAAGCCGTTGGGTCGTTGTTGCGTCCGTCTTCAAATCTATTGAGTTGATTATCAAACATATTTCGGCTCAAAGAAATATTCATATAGCCGTTTTCGAGCAATCTCTTGAGCGAAAGCCCCACTGTGTAATTCCACTGATTGATAAGCGGAAAAGCCCTTAGAATATACTCTTTGCTGGGGTCTGATTCTTTGGGAACTCCGAAAGAGAACTCATCAATTGCTCCTACACCGATGGCGGTCAGAGTGGTCTTTTTGTCAATTTTGTGGGTGATTTTGTATTGAAAATCCCAATAATTTGGGCGAATCGGCAAATCAAGAGCCGAAAATAACAATTGCAGATACGAACGACGAACCGATGCCAAAAACGTAGTTTTTTTAGAGAGTGGCCCCTCAAATGTACCCGCCAGCTCGGTCGCACTAAGGCGAACATTACCCGAAAAACGGTCGGGGTTTCCGTCACGTTGTTTGAACTGCAATACCGACGATAGAGCATTATCATAACGAGCATTAAAACTACTCGAACTCAGCGTGGCGTCTTCGATAAACGAAACGTTCAGAATACCCGTTGGGCCGCCCGATGCTCCTTGTGTAGTGAAGTGATTGATAACCGGAATCTCGATTCCATCCAAGTAAAAGACGTTTTCGTTTGGTCCTCCACCTCTGATAATCAAATCATTACGAAATCCACCGACCGAACCGGCCGTTCCGCCAACACCCGGTAAAACCTGAATTACCCTCGAAATATCGAAGTTGCCCCCCGGATTATTTTTGATTTCTTCGGTACTAAGTTTCTGAATCGAGTTGGGGGTTTCGACCGATGCCACCGAAACCGAACGATTGACCACGACCTTCACCTCTTGCAACTGAGCCGATTCGTCTTCTAACTCGAAATTGACAAAATTGGTATTACCCGATGTAACAACAATATTAAATTTGGTTTGCGATTTGTACCCTACCAACGAAGTTTTGATATTGTAGCTACCCACCGGTACACCCGTTAGTTTGAAATTGCCATCAATATCGGTTTGAGTTCCTCTTTGTAAACCTTCGATTTGAACCGCTACACCAATCAAGGCCTCTTGCGTTTTGCGGTCTTTGATACTTCCCTGAATCTCGCCCGTACGTTGAGCCGCTACAAACAGAGGGAAAAATGTTGTAATTAGGATAAAAATTTTACGAAACATAATTGATAATTTTAATACGTATATTCACTAAAACATCTTTAGTAATAAATTGTTTAGTATGTTTTAATATTTTATTAAAAATTATTATTATGTTTTCGTACAAATGTCTAAATCTAAGGTTTTTTAGTAATAACAGAAAAGTTTAATCCTTCAAACTCGAAGCTATTTTCTTAAAATCAGGTAGTAATGTATTGAAGTTTGGCGTGAGTGTCCAGCACAGTATCTGATAATAATGCGTTTTGGATTCGACATAAGTTATTAAATAGCTGACATCGAGTTTTGAGCCATCGTCTTGTGGTAGGGCGGCTTTGAGTTCAGACTGGAAAAATTTATTGCCATTCACCTCAAAAGTTATTCCTGCGGTTTCGACAGGAGAGTTCTCGGGGGTTTTCAGAGAAGCTATGTTTGAATCATGAAAATCTTTTGGCGATTCAAATTTCTGCCCTGACAACTCTAAATCTTCTTTAGAATCTGCAATGACAATCAAATAGGCATTTTTGGTCGAATTCATGTACTGTGCCGAAGCGGCATCATTCAAACTCACGGTTTTGACCATGTAATCCGGAACAGAAATAGAAAAAATATGACCAGCTTTTTTCTCCGAAAACTTGGTCTGGGCCATGCCTGAATAAGCATTGATTAATACAAATAAAAGAGGAAGTAAGTTTTTCATGGTAAAAAATTATTTTGTAATCAGTTTTATAAAAAGGAAATCCTGCACAACACATTTGGCAGGATTCCTTCGATAATTCATCAAGCATTTCCCAAAGCCTCGACCTCTTCGGCTTTTTTCGGAATCTGACGACCCAAAACTTTGCATCCATCGGCAGTTACGAGGCAATTATCCTCAATACGGATTCCACCAAAAGTTTTTAGGTTCTCTAACCTCGTGTAATTAATAAAATTAGTAAACTTGCCTTCGGCTTTCCATTTATCAATCAATTCTGGAATAAAATAAAGACCCGGCTCAACCGTCAGTACAAATCCCTCTTCGAGTTCACGAGCCAAACGCAACGATTTAAGCCCCAACTGCGTGCTTCTTTCGAGACCATCACGATAACCCACGTATTTTTCGCCCAAATCCTCCATGTCGTGTACGTCAAGCCCAATCATGTGTCCGAGTCCGTGCGGCATGAATAATCCCTGAACGCCCAAATTGAGCATTTCTTCGACGTCACCCATCAAAAAACCCATTTCTTTGAGGCCTTCGAGCATGATTCGGTTCGCCATCAAGTGGATTTCTCGGTACTGAACATTGGG
>JALOLV010000389.1 GCA_025455785.1 Spirosomataceae bacterium
CCAGTAGATGCCATCCGCCGAGTTACCGAATTGGCTTCGCCGTACGGAATCGGTCGTGATATTCACGTTGGCGATACCATCATCGGTATCAAAGGACGAGTAGGCTTCGAGGCAGCGGCACCGCTAATTATCATCAAAGCACACCATTTGCTCGAAAAACATACGCTTACCAAATGGCAACAATATTGGAAACAAAATATGGGCGATTGGTACGGAATGTTGCTTCACGAAGGGCAATTCCTTGAGCCAGTGATGCGAAACGTTGAGGTTTTCTTAGAAAGTACGCAATCGAATGTTACGGGTACTGTGCGAGTCGAATTAGCTCCTTATCGTTTCCAGTTGCTGGGTATTCAGTCAGATTACGATTTGATGTCTTCGATATTTGGTAGCTACGGCGAAATGAACAATGCTTGGAGCGGCGATGACGTGAGAGGCTTCTCGAAGATTGCATCGAACCAAGTGATGATTCACGGCAAAGTGAAGGACAAGGCCGAGAAGAAGTAGAACTATAAAAACTAATTATGCTCAAATTTGACATAAATGGCTATTTGACTCCATCCGATGTGATAGAATTACCATTGAATCAATTTGAGCATTTTTTTGTTTATAATGACAGGCGTTTGGCAATTTTTAATGAATTTCAGAAACTATTAGATGAGTTAACGGTAGTTAAAATAATTAAAATTTGGATAGATGGGAGTTTTGTAACCAAAACACAGATACCAAACGATATAGATGTTGTTTTCTTCATCGAAACGAGTAATTATATTTTGAATCGTGATTTTTTCGTAGATTTGAAAAAGCGTTATTCGAAAGTTGATAGTTACTTTGTTGAAAACTTTCCGAAGGAACATCCAAACTATATGTATTCAGAAACTGATGAATTGTACTGGTATCATCAATTTCGCAATAATCGAAAGAGCAAAGTAAAAAAAGGTTTCATTCAAATCATTTTGTAACATGAGCGAGGATATTCAAATACAAATTGGGCAAACTATTGAAGCCATAATAAGAACGAATGAAATTTTAAAAAATCATCAAAATAGGAGTGAGCCAGATTGGTTTGCTGTAAAGCAATATCAATCAATAAAAGATGATTTGACAAGACAATTAATGGATTTACTTGCGAATCTGAACATTAACATATCGGTCGCTGCTTGATGAAACACCTCGCTATCTTCCTTGTTAGACTGTATCAGGCAGGTATTTCTCCGTGGTTTCCTCCCGCTTGTCGTTATACGCCCACGTGTTCGCAATAACGTATTTCTCGTTGCCATCCGTGGGGTGGACATGGCCACGACCCAGTGCCTTGAATATTTACAAAGATTTTTCGTTAGATTTGTACAATCCAATCCTCCAAACATAAAGTTGCGTTTTTTTGTAATCATATTGCTCTTGGCTACGTCAAATATCCACGCACAGAAGGTTCGTGAAATGCGATTTGATGAATTTGAGCAATTGACCAAAATTAACGATTCTAAAACCTACGTTTTCAACTTTTGGGCTACTTGGTGCAAGCCATGTATTGCCGAATTGCCCAATTTCATAAAAGTAGCTGACGAATATCAGCAAAATATCGAAGTGATTTTTGTAAGTTTAGACTTTGTAAGAGATAAGCAAAAAGTTGAACAGTTTGTAATCGAAAATAGGATAAATTCGAGGGTAGTTTTATTGAATGAACCAGATTATGATAGTTGGATTAATCGAGTAAATCCAGTATGGTCGGGGGCATTGCCAGCAACATTGATTCTGAATAAGAATAAGAGAGAATTCTACGAGCAATCTTTTGATTATCAACAGCTTGTAGATGAGATTCGACACTTTTTTTGAAATATATTTGTTTTATTAGCGTTCTGAAACCTATAACTACGTGAACAATGAAAAAACAACACATTATCATTTTGGCGGTGGTATTGCTGAGTGGTATTTTTACGACTTTTTATCTTAAAAAAGTACAAGCTACTGAGCCGGCAGCATCATTGAGTCAGCCCCCAGTTTATGTTGTGGGCGATGTCGTGGCTGATTTCAAGCTCAAAAATGTTGATGGAAAAATGGTCTCTCTGGCAAATTACAGCAATGCCAAAGGATACATCGTTGTTTTTACGTGTTTGCATTGCCCGTTCTCGAATGCCTACGAAGACCGTGTGATTGAGCTAAATAATAAATTTGCATCAAAAGGGTATCCAGTTATTGCAATTAATCCTAACGACCCCAACGCCTACGAAGAAGATTCGTATGCAAATATGCAAGCCCGTGCAAAGCAAAAAGGCTATGCTTTTCCGTTTTTATCAGACGAAACCCAAGCGGTTTCAAAAGCCTTTGGGGCAGTTCGTACACCACACGTATTTATTCTGAAAAAAGAAGGAGATAAGAATATTGTTCAGTATATCGGAGCAATTGATGACAACGCCCAAGACCCATCGGGCGTTACAAAACATTATGTCGAAGATGCCGTAAATAACCTAATTGGCGGCAAACCAGTGGTTACAACTACAACCAAAGCAGTAGGATGTGCGATTAAGTGGAAATCATAAAATATCGAATTATACAGAATAAAAAAAGGGATAGCATGCTATCCCTTTTTTTATTCTATCGAGTCACTAAATGCCTCAAAACAGAATTGCCGCAATGCACACAGAAAGTACAACTACTGTTGCAACTACACGTAAGAACTTGTTACTTTTTTTAGGTTTCATTACACGTTTAGGGGTGGTAAGTGGTATAGGTGTTAAAAAACGTCACGAAAATACTACGGTAAAATGTATTAGTCAAGTTAATAATTCATTAAAAATAGGATTTTAATAGTAGCATCTGTGTATTCTTCACAATACCATTTTTTGTGGCCAATCCTTCTCTCTTGTGTGACTAATTTTTGATGTAAAACAACTTTGGCATTGTTTTTAGTAAACGTCTTAAATCGTGTAATAATTGGGCGGGTTTGCCAAGTTACAAATGAATGATACCGCTTGGTAAGTTTTTGATTAGCTTTCTAATGAGAGGTACATTTTTTGTCGAATTAGCTATAAATGTTGCCTTTCTAATTTTCTATAAAATGAAAAAAAATTCCTTTGCTCATTCAGGCTACGCAAGATGGCTCTTGAATATCACCTTTACGCTGCTATTAAGTTTGAAACTCACGTCTAACTTTGCTCAAACCGGTAACTTTAATTGGTGGAGTGGAACGGCGGGTTATCAGTGGGCTGCGACTGATGTATCGAAAACTTTTGTGGTGAGTTGCGGAACCGGCTGTACCGTAAATGTTACGATGACAATCATCGACCCCAATAACCGTAACGGAGACCCTAACAGACTAACACCGCATCCTTTTGGTGATGCTTCTGGCACTTGTGGATGGCTCGCAAACGGTGGGTTCACGGCGGGCAACGCAAATGGTAACCCCGCAGGAGCAACAGGTGGTTTTAATGACCCTTGGGATTCGTCGTGTAGTATTGAAGGAGGGGTTCAGACGCAAACCGGAGGTGTTTATGGAAACAACTTCTTGACGTTTGCGATGGCTTCACTAAACCATTTAGAGAATGTTACTATTAGGTTTACTTTTTCTAAGCCTGTTTTTCTTAGCTCTTTCACGATTGGAGATATTGATGGTCGTACTCTCCAGCAAGATAGAAATGATAATTTTGTGACTCCGACAACTCCACCATTAGATGTTAGAGAACTACCTGGTAATTCTTTTCAGGATGAAGTTACAATATTTGCCAGCGGTCCGATGGGAAATGTACCAGTTAATTTTTCGGCTGCTGGTAGTTTGTTAATTCAAGATTTAGCAAATCAAACAGTCCGCTCAGTATATAATAACACAACTGCCAATCTAAACGCTGATGATGCTCGTGGAACAATAACGGTAAATACTTCTGACGCAATTACACAATTAGATATAGTTTATTCTAATGGAGAAGAGGATGCACTCGCCGAGCAGGCAAATCCTTCGTGGTATTCATGGTGGAGCAACACCAACGGTGCTACAAATGGTGTTTCAGATGACCATGCAATTCGTATATCAGGTTTTACATTTCAAGCATGTCCAGATTTTGCATTCACACAAACAAATGCAACTGTCTGTTCTGGTTCGACAGCAAATATTGGCGTAACCGCAGCAAATGGAACCGCTCCATATTCTTATAATTGGACAGGTCCAAATAGTTTCACTTCAACGAGTCAGAATCCGGCCATTCCGAATGTTACGTCATCTGGTACATACACAGTACAGGTTATTGATTCAAATGGCTGTACCGGAACTACAACCGCAAGTGTGACGGTAAATCCGCTACCAACACCATCCATTACAGGAACAAACAACTTGACCTGTACGGTAACGAGTGTAAACCGCACTGCCACTGGTGGAGGTACGTATTCGTGGAGTGGTCCAAGTTCATTTACATCAACCTCAGCAAGTATAAATGCAACTGTAACAGTAACTAATACCAATGGTTGTACGGCTACTGCGACAACCTCAGTAACTTCAGATACGACACCACCCACGGCTGGTATAACAGGGACAAACAACTTGACCTGTGCGGTAACGAGCGTAAACCGCACCGCCACTGGTGGAGGTACGTATTCGTGGAGTGGTCCAAGTTCATTTACATCAACCTTAGCAAGTATAAATGCAACAACATCAGGGATTTATACTGTAACAGTAACTAATGCCAATGGTTGTACGGCTACTGCGACAACCTCAGTAACTTCAGATACGGAGGTACGTATTCGTGGAGTGGTCCAAGTTCATTTACATCAACCTCAGCAAGTATAAATACAACAACCTCAGGGATTTATACTGTAACAGTAACTAATGCAACAAATGGTTGTACGGCTACTGCGACAACCTCAGTAACTTCAGATACGACACCACCCACGGCTGGTCAAACAACTTGACTTGTATAGGTACACTCGCAAATCGTGTAGCGAGTGGAGGCGGAATCTACTCATGGAATGGTCCCAATTCATTTATATCAACTCTATCCTCAATTACTGTTTCTGCCCCGGGTATTTATACTGTAACAGTAACTAATGTAACGAATGGCTGTACGGCTACGGCAACTACGGAGATTATCATAGAACCTTGTGGCAGCATCGGCGATTACGTCTGGCAGGATACCGACAACGACGGGGTACAAGATTCGGGCGAGCCACCGATAGCGGGTGTTAAGGTTTACCTATTGAATAAGGTTTACCTATTGAATGCTTCTGGGGTAAAGATAGATTCGACGACGACAGACGCTTTGGGGGCTTACTTATTCGATAGCCTGACGACGGG
>JALOLV010000390.1 GCA_025455785.1 Spirosomataceae bacterium
CAAGGCGTAGGTGTTTTGCCGCCATTCCAGAACAACATATAATCATCTTTGTATTTCTGAACACCTAAGTCGCAACCCAAATCGTTAGAGCCTAAAAGACGAGCTTCGAGAACCGCAACGGGAGCATTTACGTAGTAGGGCTTGCTCAACCACCCTGCTAATTTTTTGCGGTTTCCCATGTTATCGAGCCATTTTTGGGCTTCGATGATGGCTTTCATTACTTTTTTCAAATCTTCTTTGCGAGATACCGCAAATCCGCTATTCACAACCAAGGCTTTTTCTGGGTGATGTTTCCAAATATCTTGCGAGGCAATGTGCGTAAAACCAACCCCTTGAGCAGCCCCAACACCGTTCCACGGCTCACCCACGCTATAACCTTCCATGTTATCAACTTTCATGTTGGCTACCATTTGCGGCGGCGGAATCGTAATAATTCCTACCGATTTTTGGTTTACGCCAGCCGCAGCCATCCAGTTTCTAAGCCAGATGTCGTGCGTACCACCCGGGAATGTCATTGCAAAAGTTACTTCTTTGCGTTTTTTGATTTCATTGATTGCACCATTAACTTTTTTGAGGTCTTTGAATCCTACCAATCCACAGAAATCTTTTGAAAGCGTGATACCTTGTCCGTTATTATTCAAAACCATTGCAATTTTCATTTCAGAACCAGCTTTGCCGCCGATTCCGGTATAGACCGAAAACGGCATTGAGAATAAACAGTGAGCCCCTTCCAATTCGCCATTCAATACTTTATCACGGATATTTGCCCAAGAGGCTTCTTTTGAAAGTTGAACATCAACGCCGTATTTCTGAAACAAGCCTAACTCTTTGGCGGCTACGAGTGGTGCACAGTCGGTCAATGGAATAAATCCTAATTTGATAGGCTCGGCTACTGGTGCTTTGAAGGCGGTTATTGTAGCGGCAAAGACTGTTATTAAGGTAAGAATGTATATGTTTTTAATGTTTTTCATTGTATTTTCTTCGATTTGAGATGTGATTGTTGATAACATACGGGTTGAAAACCCGTACTACAATTACTGCTTTATAGCCACTGGCTTAGTGTAGAAGAAATCAGGACGGATATTGAGCATTAAGTATCCCCAAGTGCCTGTTTTGCGGGTTTTGTTCATGCTGTTTTGCTTTACATACTCAAGGCTATTCGAGCCAGACATGATGCTGTAACCAGCTTCAATCGTCGTAAATTTATTGAGTGTATAGGTAGCAACGAGGTCATATTCTAAACCCAACTTTGAATTAACTTTTGAACCTGCCGCTGCATCAGATAAACGATTTGGCGTATCGGCTGCCAATGCAAAATAGTGAATGTCGAACATGGCAGTTAGGCGAGAACCCGTGTATTTAGACTTGATTTGGGCATCTTGCAAGCCTCCTGCTGGCGAACCTGTACCTACGTAGAAGTAATCCATATATCCCCAATGCTTATGCGGAGTGCCATAAAGTGGGTCAAATTTTGACGTTGTACCTGCTGCTTGGGTAAAGCCATTGTTGCCCGTTAAGACTTCATAGCTTGGTCCAAAAGTGTATTTACCTTTCTGAAACATCACGAATGCCCCGTAGTGATACGCATCTTTGTATTTGAGTCCATCACGGTCTTTGCCCGATTGTGTATAACCCCATGCTTGCCAAGCGACTTTGCCTAAGGCTGCCGAAGCGTTGCCAAACTGACCGTTGAGCATCAATCCGTAAGTCATACGAGAGTTTACGCCCGATTGGTCATAACGTCTTCCATATACGTAGCCCTGATTTGCGTTACCGATACTGTCTATACGATACTTAGAAAAATCGTCTTTGAAGAATAAAGCCGCAACTTTGGTCTGCTTAAATTTACGAGTCAGATAAGCCATCTGGAATGACTTAAAATTCTGATTCTGAGCATTTGTACTCAATGGGCTTGCCAAAACTGGAGCCCCACCTTTGCCAGCCGTAGGTAAGAAACCTACCGGAATATTAAGCGTTACGTTTTTGGTAGAAAGTGCCGTTGCTGGAGCGTTTCCGCCTACATAGAATGTACCATTGTACCCAAAAGCATCGGTGTTTTGGTTGAAGCCTACTCCTAAATCTAATGACCAGCCTAAGTGTTGAGCTTTCAAAATTGCCGCATCGAACCTACGAGCTTGTTGTAGCCAGTCGAGATTGCCAAGCAAACGAACATCGTCATAGACTAACTCTTGGCGACCAATTTTGAGCGAAAGGTTCTGAATCGGGCGGAATTTGATGGTTGTATCGGCACTATTTGCCAAAACTACCTCTGCCCAAGCCTCGTGCATCGAGAGTTTATTACCATCGGCGTTGCTGATGGTGGCGGCATCTTGCCCCCAAACCCTTACGTCTTGTGCGGCGGCCTGAAAAGTTACCCTGTCCCATTTGTAGCCAAAAGTAAGGCGAGTACGTTGCGAAGTAAATGCGGCATACTTACTACCAATCGGTGCGAGATTGCCGAGACCATCCCGAATCTCGGTTCTGGTACGGACTTGTCCGATGAGTGAAAACTGAGCAATTGTTTTGCTCGATAGGAGAGTTACAAACAAAAGTACAAGCCCCCACTTGTTTTTGTCAAATTTTCTCATTTGTTTTGAAATTGAATTGTGATTAGAAATACTTACTCTTGTCCAGTTCCGCCGGTACGAAGCCCCCACTTCTGCCGGCATTTTTTTGATTATAGATTGGTAATTTTTACTTATTTTGGTCTATAATCAATGTTTTTAGAAACTTTTGAGCGAAGCCCCCACTTCGCTTTTCGGTTTTGTTTTACTCCATTTGCCTATACCCCCATATCAGGCAAATTAAGTATTGTACTATTCAAAGAATTAATTTTGCTATTTCGTTTATTAGGTTGGTTTTGATATGATTTTTTTTAGTTCTAACCGTTTGACAATTCAAATATATCAATAAGTAATTATACTCAAAACAATTAATATATAAATTTTCACGTGTTTTTTGAAATTCTTTATATTTTTTCACTAAATCTTAGAAATTTTATACTTCATTTTTGAGTTTTTACAAAATTTTATTAAAAATGAGTATTTTTTGAAACATACTTTTGGTAAAAATGAAATTTTTGAATTTGAATTGATGGTTTTTAAAACCTCGATTCTTAGAAAAGTGAAAATCTGAGTAATCAATTGAGTAAATTACTGAGCTACCTCCGAAAAATTCTCTACCAAAACTTTGCTGAAATCTTGATGAAGACTCACAACCTCGCCAATCATGATAATAGCAGGATTAGCAATACCCGCTTCTGCAACTTTTTGTGCTATATTATATAATGTCCCAATCACCTGTTTTTGTTTGGGTGTTGT
>JALOLV010000391.1 GCA_025455785.1 Spirosomataceae bacterium
ATTTTTCTTGAATAATGCCGAAATGCAGTTTCAGGATATGGAGTCGAATATCGAAAATGATAAGCCGTCTTTCTCGAATGGAGCCGTCTATGCCGATTTGGATAACGATGGCGATTTGGATGTAATCACCAATAATATCAACGATAAAGCCTTTGTTTACGAGAATTTATCGAATACGTATGCTCCTCAAAATCAATCAGTTACTATAGAATTGAAAGGCTCTGAACAAAACCGAAATGCGATTGGAGCGAAGTGTTTAGTTTTCAAAAAAGGAGAGGTTTTGACCTACGAAAAATTCCCGATTCGGGGTTTTCAATCGAGTATGGAAGTGCCAATGACGATTGGTTTGGGCAATAAAGCTGAGGTTGATTCGGCGTATTTAATTTGGCCAGATTCGAGATTCCAAAAGTTAGATTTAAAATCTGCCCAAAAGAAAATTACACTCAGCTATAATGCAAATTTGCCAAAATTCGATTATCAAAAATTCAATCAAAGTAGAGTTAAATCGTTTGATTTTGAGGATATTACCCAAAGTTCGGGACTGGATTTTGTTCATCGAGAAAATAACTTTAACGAATTCGACCGTTTGATGTCGTCGGCTGGGCCAGCTTTGGCGGTTGGAGATATTAACCACGACGGACTCGAAGATGTTTTTTTGGGCAATGCTCGTGGTGCTGCTGCGAAAGTTTTTATTCAGAATCAGCAGGGTAAATTTAGCAAAATTCAGCAACCATCCATCGAAAAAGACAGCACTTACGAAGACGTCGATGCCGTTTTTGCCGATGTCAACGCCGATACTCACCTCGATTTAGTCGTTGCGAGTGGCGGAAATGAATTTTTTGGTAAATCTGAATATACCCAGCCACGGGTTTATCTTAATGACGGCAAAGGCATATTTACCCGTAAAAATGATGCGTTCAATGCTCTTTTTGTAACTGCTTCTACCATCCGAGCCACCGATTTTACGGGCGATGGCAAAGTAGATTTGTTTATCGGTGGGCGTTCGATACCGTTTGCGTATGGCGAAAATCCTCGTTCGTATTTATTAAAAAACGATGGTTCGGGCAAATTTCAAGACATTACCGAGCAGTTATCGCCCGATTTGGTAAAAAAGGTAAATTCACCAAAAAAATGCTTACAAAGGCTACTGGTTGGTGGAATTTTACATTGACCAACGACTTTGATTTAGATGGCGATTTAGACATTTTGGTAGGTAATTTGGGGCTAAATAGCCGAATAAAAGCCAGCCATGACCATCCTGTTAGGTTATACGTGGGTGATATTGATAAAAACGACCGAATCGACCAAATAATGACCTATTATCTCAATGGCGAAGAAACGCTTTTTGCCAACAAATCCGAGACCGAAAAGCAGTTTCCGTACATCAAAAAAGATTTTATTTTGGCAAAAGACTTTGCTAAAGCGACTATTTCGGAGCTTTTTGGCAATGATAAACTCGAAACCATGCGGGTTTTAGAAGCCAGTCAGTTTGCGAATGTGCTGTTAGAAAACGATGGCAAAGGCAATTTTACGGTGAAGCCATTGCCACTAAAAGCCCAGTTGAGTTCGATGAATTCGGCTCAAATCATTGATGCCAATGGCGACAAACTGCCCGATGTTTTGATGGCGGGCAATTTTTATGATTGCAATATCCAGATGGGCCGCTACGATGCCGATTTCGGCACGGTCTTGATTAACAAAGGCAAGGGTAACTTTGAAGCCTTGCCATTGAGTATACCTGTCAAAGGACAAGTACGCCGCATTGCCAAAGTCAAAATCAAAAATGGCGATTTTGCTTTGGTTTTTGCTAAAAACGACGCTGCTGCACAGATTTTTAGAAGAAATTTGTAAGAACACACCACGGCGTGTTCTTACAAACTCAATCTACTTGCGGCGTTATTTCAATGACTTTATCGTTGCTGCCATTGCTCGTGCAGATATATACACGCCCTGCTGGCGAGACAGCAATATCTCTCAAACGCCCAAACCTACCAACGTAATAAAGTGTTGGCAGCCCGATGATTGTATTACCATCATTGCTCAACTTAAAAGTATAAAAAGTTTGGTTTTTGAGCGAAACCATCAGTAAATTATTCTTCCATTTGGGGTAGGTATTGCTATTGTAATAATCTAATCCGCAGAACGCCCAAGTAACATTACCCGACGAGAAAATCGGGTCAATTGTCGAATTTGCAGTACAAAAACTCGTTTCGGCTGGGGTATCGCATGGACCAACAACGTTTGGGTATCCATAGTTTCCACTCTTTACAACCAAATTTATTTCGTCTTCGGTGTTATCACCGTGCGATGTTACGTAGAGTTTGTCATTGACATAAACCATTCCTTGCGGGTTTCGATGCCCTTTGCTCCAAATTGCTCCGAGTGGAGTCTGTACAGGGTTTGGATTATCTGCCGGAATCGTTCCATCTAAATTGATTCTTAGAATCTTTCCATTCACCGAATTGTCATTTTGTGGCGTACTCGTATTGGCAGCATCACCAACAGTTATAAATAGCTTTAAGTCAGGCGTAATGACTAACCGACTACCGTTGTGATTTACCCACCCCTGAATATTATCGAATAAAATCAAAGGGCTACCCAAGACCCCATTGCTGTATGTGTATCGCACCACTTTTTCTCTTACGTCGTTCGGTAAATTATGCGGCGGAATACTATAATTATAGACAATATAAACATAAGGATTATTTGCAAAATCGGGGTGAAGAACCATACCGAGCAAGCCACCTTCACCATAATTTAATACTTCACTGATGGTCAGAATGATGTTTTTTGTACCATCGGCAGGGTTTAGACGGCTGATGGTACCGCCTTTTTCGGTCATCCAGATATAATCATCAGGGCCCCACAAGATTTCCCATGGCATCGTCAATCCTGTTTTTACTTCTCGTGTTACGAGTGTATGATAATCTTCGCATGGCTTGACAGATGCCTTGAATGCACTTCCTGATTTTGCCTCAAATCCTGCATTGAGCTGTACGTTATTTTGGGCTTTATATTGCACACTGGCGTCGGGGTCGATTTTATTAGTGGCATTGATGTAAGTTGCCGATTCATAACGATAACCGACTCCCGAAATATTCATCGAAATATCGGTGCCATTGTAGCAAGGCGAATTTGTCAGATTGACCTGAATTTGAGTAGGGATAGATTTTGCACTCGACTGATTGCTAACCACACAAACGGCTGATAATAAAGAGCTTTGCTTTGGTGAAAAACTTGCAGTTGTACCGCTTTGTCCATCCGACCAAACGACTGTACCGTTGCAATTTGAAACCGAAAGCGATACGCTTTGTCCGTAATTGATAATCGCACTTGCGGGGGTGATTATCGGCGGAGAAACCTGTGCATGAGCAGCCAATGCAACCAAAAAGGCAACAGAAAGTAGTAAGTTTTTCATGGGCTAATTTTTTGTCTAATTTACGAAAAATAGTATTTGAAAGATTGAAACTTACCACAAAAAACTAATGTTTATATAAGAATGGCAAACCTATAAAAACATGGAATTTAAACTCGTATCGGACTACAAACCCACTGGCGACCAGCCGCAGGCAATTGCAAAATTGGTAGAGGGTATAAAAAAAGGTGAGCAATCGCAGGTGTTGTTGGGGGTTACGGGTTCGGGTAAGACTTTTACAGTAGCAAATGCTTTGGCACAGCTCAACCGCCCGACGCTGATTTTGAGCCATAACAAAACCCTTGCCGCACAGCTTTATGGCGAGTTTAAACAGTTTTTTCCAGAAAATGCCGTAGAATATTTCATTTCTTACTACGATTACTATCAGCCCGAAGCGTTTATTGCTACAACCAATACTTACATCGAAAAAGATTTGGCTATCAATGCCGAAATCGAAAAGTTGCGTTTAGCTACGGTTTCGTCGTTGATGTCAGGGCGGCGAGATGTGATTGTGGTGGCGTCGGTTTCGTGTATTTATGGTGCGGGTAATCCCAACGAGTACAAACAGAGCATCATGCAAGCGGCTGTCGGGCAGATTGTCAGCCGAAATCAGTTTTTGTATCGTTTGGTTGAGATTCTTTATTCTCGTACCGAAGCCGAGTTTACTCGTGGCACATTCAGAGTAAAAGGCGATACGGTAGATATTTTTCCGGGTTATGCTGATTTTGCTTATCGTTTTATATTTTTTGGGGATGAAATCGAAGAAATCCAACGGATTGACCCAAATAATGGCAAAAAACTTTCTTCCTTCTGAAAAACAAATTGCGATATTCCCTGCCAATCTTTTTGTAACTGGGCGAGATGTGCTGTTACAAGCGATTGATGAGATTCAGGATGAATTGACCGAGCAAATCAAATATTTTACTTCGGATTTGCGATTGACCGAAGCCGAAAGAATCAAAGAACGTACCGAATTC
>JALOLV010000392.1 GCA_025455785.1 Spirosomataceae bacterium
CCAGCCAGTGGTAATCCTCGGTGCGAAATCGAACCTACGATTTTGCCAGCAGCATTCATCGAAGCATTTTGCCCGTTGGTTGTTAAACCCGTTGCTTGTGCTTTAAACTGAACATTATTGGCGGTATAGGTACAAGTCAAAATGCCAACTGCACCGTTTTTTATGGCGTATTCTTGGGTAGTTGCAGGATAATTGAGGTGTAATTTTACGTTTGCAGGTAGATTATCAGGTACTTTTTTGAGTACAACTACAATTTTGCCTTTTACATCTAAATCTTTATAATCGTTGAACCCAAACGCTGGGCGGTCGAAACCTGCACCAACAAAAACCAACGGAGCGGATAAATTGACCGATGTTTTTTCGGGATGTGGATAAATCAAAAAATCATTGCCATAAACTAAGTTTTTATCAGTTCCATCGGGCAGTTTTATCGCCAAAGACATTTTATCTTTCTGCAAAATTGATTTACGCAAAATCACTTTTTGTACAAATCCACCGTCTTCGCCAGCGGGTTTTAGGCCAATAGATTTATATTGTTTCACGGCATAATCTACCGCCATTTGGTAGCCTTCTTTACCCGGCAAACGCCCCTTGAGTTTATCATCTGCCAGATATTTTACATGGGCTTTGATTCGGTTTGAATCAATCTGGTCAATGGTTTTGAGTAATTTTTTGTTGATAATGTCTTGCGAAAAACTACAATACGAAACCGCCAGACATAATAGCGTAGGTTTTAAGAAATTCATTGATTGATATTTGTTTCGATTTCAATCATAAAGATACAGTTTAGCATACTAAATTTTAGGGTTTACTAAATTATTAGAACGATTTATGAGGATTTTTAGATAATTCGATAAATAATTGCGACTAAACCTGAACTTCAACTTAGTTTTGCAAATCATTTTTTTATAACATTCTTAACAAATACCAAATTTTTCTTATCATTGTTCCATAAAACTAAGCGAACCCAAACCAAACAGTTATGGCTACGAATAAATTAAAAAAAGAATCGGAAGAAACGATAAAAATAAAGCCACGTGAATCAAAAAAATCTCTTTTGATGGAGATTGCTTGGGAGGTTTGTAATCAAGTTGGTGGAATTTACACGGTTATTCGTTCAAAAGTACCTTCGATGGTCGAAGAATGGGGCGATGACTACTGCTTGATTGGTCCGTATTTCCCTAATACGGCGATGGTCGAATTTGAACCCGTAGCCGATTTAGACGAATCTCCTTTTGGCAAAATCGTAAAGAAAATGCAAGAGGCTGGCTACGATGCACATTATGGGCGTTGGCTCGTAACAGGCAAGCCACGTATTGTATTATTAGATTTTAAAGCATTTGTCAAAGATGCCGACAATATCAAATTTAACCTTTGGCAAAACCACAAAATCTCTACACTAAATGCCGAGCCATTGGTGGACCAAGTTGTGGCTTTGGGCGAAATGATTCGTATCTTTTTAACCGAATTTGGTGATGCTTTTGGCTCAAAATACGACGCTGTTGCTCATTTTCACGAATGGATGGTGGCATCGGCATTGATTGATATTAGACACCAAAACGTACCGATTGCTACCGTTTTCACGACCCACGCTACCATGCTTGGGCGTTATATAGCTGGCAACGAGGCCGATTTCTACGAAAAACTACCAACCTACGATTGGGCGGTCGAAGCCAAGCATTATGGTATCGAGGCACAAGCCACAATCGAGCGTTTGGCAGGTCAAAAATCCCATGTCCTGACAACCGTCAGTGATGTTACAGCCAAAGAATGTGAGGTTTTCTTTGGTCGTAGTTGTGATTTAATCCTACCAAATGGCTTAAACGTAACTCGTTTTGCGGCTACGCACGAGTTTCAGAATCTGCATCTCAAATACAAAGAAAAAATCCATCAATTTGTGATGGGGCATTTCTTCCAAAGTTATTCATTCGATTTAGACAATACCTTATATTTTTTTACTTCGGGGCGTTATGAGTTCCGCAACAAAGGCTATGACCTCACCCTCGAAGCCCTCAAAAGACTGAATTTCAAGATTGTTCAGGCAGGTTTAGATACAACAGTCGTAATGTTTATCATTACCAAAAATCCTGTTTATTCGCTCGACCCCGAGGTTCTGCATTCGAGGGCTGTCATGGAAGAAATCCGTGAAACCTGCGAATCTATCGAAAAGCAAGTTGGCGAACACCTTTTTCATGCCTCAGCCGCCAATGATGACCCAAATCTGCCAGATTTGAATGATTTTGTGGATGAATACTGGCGTTTGCGTTTACGTCGAACCATCCAAACTTGGAAAACCAAAAAATTGCCACATACAGTAACGCACTTGCTCAAACAAGAAGACGACATCACGGCATTCTTTAAGCGTACCAACCTGATGAATCACCAACAAGACCGTGTAAAATTTGTCTATCATCCAGATTTTATTTCGCCAACCAACCCACTTTTTGGTATGGAGTACGGGCAGTTTGTACGTGGTTGCAATTTGGGTATATTCCCGAGTTCTTACGAGCCGTGGGGCTACACACCGCTTGAATGTGTTGTACGTGGAATCCCGACTGTAACAAGCGATTTATCAGGTTTTGGCGATTTTATGATGCAATTGATGAAAGACCACGAAAACGTTGGCGTTTATGTGAGTCATCGTAAGAAAAAATCATTTGATAAAGCCGCCGACGAATTGGCAGATATGCTATTCAAATTTGTAACCATGAATCGCCGTGAACGTATTACGTTACGTAACAAAGTCGAAAATATCTCAGATGTATTCGATTGGAGCAACCTACGCTCATACTACGATACCGCCCACGATTTAGCCCTCAAACGCAAAGGTGTTTTGAGAGTATAGGTTAGGTTATTAAATTTCAAAAGCAAGCCCAATCCCACAAGGAGAGGGCTTTTTATTGATTATTCTGGATACAGATTCAAAAATCAAACTTCAAAAATTTCTAACTATTCAACATGAAAAAAATCATACTCTTATGCTGTTTGGCGATTAATGTATTTGCCCAAACAAAATCGCTCAAAAACACCCCTCCCATCGCCGAAGCTACTCCCGAAAGCGTTGGGTTTTCATCAGAACGTTTGCAACGCATGGATGCCGTCTTGCAAGATATGATTACTAAAAACTCGCTACCCGGTGCAGCAGCAATTATCTTAAAAGATGGCAAAATAATTTACCATAAAGCGTTCGGAATGGCTGATAATCAAGCTAATAAAAGTCTAAAAAAAGACGATATTTTTAGGATTGCTTCGATGACAAAAGCGATTACATCAACAGCCGTGATGATGCTTTGGGAAGAAGGGAAATTTATGCTTCTAAATACATTCCCGAGTTCAAGAATCCAAGCGTCTTGAAATCTTTTACATTCAAAGACTCAACCTACACCACCGAGCCTGCCAAATCCGAAATAACGATTCGGCATTTGCTGACACACACATCGGGGCTTGGTTATGGTGTGATTGATGGCGACGAACGTTTTAAGGCAATGTATAAAAAAGCTGGAATCGTAGATTTATTTACGACCGAACCCGTAAAA
>JALOLV010000393.1 GCA_025455785.1 Spirosomataceae bacterium
GATGTAAACCAAAATTTTGAAAATAGTCCATTTATGAATCCATACGCAAAAGGTTTACCCGACTCAGTTCAAACCAATTTGGCAAATCGCTACCAAGATATTTTCAATATATTCTTAAAACATCGAGACAAAATCAGTCGAGTTACATTTTGGGGTGTTAGCGATGCCCATTCTTGGCTGAATGGATGGCCGGTTAGAGGTAGAACCAACTACCCACTCCTTTTTGACAGAGAATTGAATAAGAAACCTGCTTACGATGCCGTAATTAATCTAAAATCAGGCAAATAACAATCCTTCCTAAAATGAGTACAACACATAAATTATCAGTTGTTGAGAAAATAGGATATAGTTTAGGCGATTTAGCTGCTAATCTGATTTTTCAGACATTAATGACTTTTCTCGCCTATTTTTACACTGATGTTTACAAGATTCCTGCAGGTTCGGCCAGTGTGATAATTTTCTTGGGGGGCTTTATAGGAGCATTCTTTAATGTGATAATGGGAATCATAGCCGACCGAACCAATACACGTTGGGGAAAATTCAGGCCGTGGGTTTTGTGGACTTCAATTCCTTTTGGAATCATATCGCTTTTGGCATTTTCGACGCCAAATTTTAGCGAATCGGGCAAAATTATTTATGCGTTTATCACTTACTTTTTGCTCGTAATCATT
Source organism: Spirosomataceae bacterium (assembly GCA_025455785.1). Taxonomy (GTDB): domain Bacteria; phylum Bacteroidota; class Bacteroidia; order Cytophagales; family Spirosomataceae; genus JALOLV01. The sequence goes on from JALOLV010000393.1 coordinate 672, forward strand.
TATTCAGCGAGTAATTTACCCTACTCGGCACTGAGTGGAGTTATCACGGGCGATATGAAAGAACGCAATAGCCTTTCTTCGTACCGTTTTGTGGCGGTAATGGTGGCTCAATTCATTATTCAATCTCTACTTTTGCCACTTGCATTGTCGCTCGGACATGGCAATAAAGCAGTAGGTTTTGAGAAAGTAATGTTCTTTTTTGCAATTGTGGGCGTAATCTGTCTATTAATTACATTCATTACAACCAAAGAAAGAATTGTACCTGCCGTCGAAGAAAAAAGTAGTATCAAACAAGACCTTACCGATTTATCGAAAAATAAACCCTGGGTAATCATGCTTTTAGTAACCATTTTAGTTTTTGTTACATTGGCACTAAAAGGTGGTATGTACATCTACTATTTTAAATACTACCTCGACCCTACCGCACAAGTAAATTATCTCGAAAGCATCGGTTTTAATACTTTTATAAGAGGACTTAACGAAACAATTACGGGGCTTGGTTTGGGTAAATTTGAATGGCCCGAAGACGCACCAACCTCAGCAAATAGTCTTTTCAATGCTGGTGGTATTATTTTTATGATAATCGGCATTATGTTTTCTAAGCCATTAGCCGACCGATTTGGCAAGAGAAATATTTTTGGGATATTTCTTACCCTATCGGCAATTTGCTTATTGATGTTCAATTTTTATCCAAAAAATTCAATTAGCATCGTATTTTTCACCCAAATTCTACATGGATTTACATACGGAGTAACGATTCCGCTTCTTTGGGCGATGATTGCCGATGTTGCCGATTATTCGGAATGGAAGAATAGCCGCCGAGCAACTGCAATTATTTTTTCGGCAATGATTTTTGGTCTGAAAGTCGGATTAAGTATTGGTGGAGCATTAGGTGCAGCATTACTTTCAAATTATGGCTATGTCGCCGAGCAAGCTCAACAAACCGAAGATGCAGTATCGGGCATCAAACTTTCGGTTAGCATCTATCCGGGCTTGGTTTTCATTCTTGCAGCTGCATTGCTCTTTTGGTATGAAATTAATAAGCAATTAGAAAACAAAATCGAGTCTGAGTTGAAAGAAAGAAGAAATAATTACCAAGAAAATTAACATTATTATTAATGCCTGAAGATAGTATTGCACATATCGATTTTGATGTTTTAAACGAAACTGCCATCTCGCAGCCACTCGTAAAACATATTTATACTGCCGACCCCTCTGCCCACGTATTCGATGGAAAAATTTACATTTACCCATCGCACGACATTGATGCCGGAATCCCTTTTGATGATTTGGGAAGCCATTTTGCAATGGAAGATTACCACGTTTTATCGATGGATTCGATTGATGGTGAAGTTACCGACCATGGTGTTGCACTTCATGTCAAAGATGTAAAATGGGCTGAAAAACAAATGTGGGCACCCGATGCCACACGAAAAAATGGAAAATATTATTTGTACTTTCCGGCGAAAAAAGCAGATGGAATTTTCCAAATCGGAGTTGCTGTTTCTGATTCCCCAACGGGTCCATTCATACCCGAACCAGAGCCAATCAAGGATAGTTATAGTATTGACCCAGCGGTTTTTGAAGATATTGACGGAAATTTTTATATGTATTTTGGAGGAATTTGGGGTGGTCAATTACAAAAATATCGTAATAATCAATACGACATTAACAACGAAGAACCCTTGCCTTTTGAGCCAGCTTTGGGACCGATAGTTGCAAAATTGAGTGATGATATGAAGCAATTTGCCGAAGCCCCGAGAGAAATTCAAATCTTGGATGAAAATGGTAATTTGCTATTGGCCGAAGATAATAAAAGAAGGTTTTTTGAAGCACCCTGGATACACCATTACAACGGAAAATACTATTTTTCGTATTCGACTGGCGATACACATTTCATATGCTATGCAATTGGTGATAGTCCTTATGGGCCATTCACTTATCAAGGTAGAATATTAAATCCAGTAGTGGGTTGGACTTCACACCACTCGATTTGTGAAGTAGAAGGCAAATGGTATCTTTTTTACCATGATTCGAGTCTTTCAGAAGGTGTTACGCACTTACGTAGTGTAAAAGTAACAGAACTTAAGTACGATTCTGACGGAAAAATTATTACAATTACCCCTTATAATTCTTGATTAATTTGGTAGAGTGACTCTTGACACATTAAGTTTATAAAGTTTCTTCGAGCAATCTTATTATTGCCTCCAAGCCCATTTTATCATCCTCCGAAAAATCGGCGAGTTTATCGCTATCTACATCTAAAACTGCCATCACTTCACGATTTTTATCAAAAACTGGAACAACGATTTCAGATTTTGATGCGGAACTACAAGCAATATGACCCGGGAAATTATCGACATTTGGTACAATAACCGTTTTTTTGATACGATACGTATATCCACAAACGCCTCTGTCGAAATTGATTCTGGTACAAGCAATTGGCCCTTGGAATGGTCCTAAAACCAATTGATTCTCTCTTTTTATATAGAATCCCACCCAAAAGAATCCAAATGCTTCCCGTAAAACTGCTGAAATATTTGCCATGTTGGCAATCAAATCGGGTTCGCCGTCGAGGAGTGCTTTGATTTGGGGTAATATTGTCTCATAAATTTCTTTTCGGGTTGCGTTTTGCGGAATAT
>JALOLV010000394.1 GCA_025455785.1 Spirosomataceae bacterium
CATTAAAATAAGTAGTTTTGGTATAGAATAGAATCTTAGCCATCTGATAGTTTCTGTCGGATGGCTTTTTTGTTTTCAATCAAAGAATCAATACTTTTGTGTAAACGTAAATAGTTTTGAGCAAGATAGGTGGAAAAGCAAAAGAGGATTCCTTGGTTATATTTTATTTTTGGAGCAATAGTTTTAGTTTCTTGGGGTACTTACATGATAAGTACCAACAGTTTTCATATCTACAAAGACCGTTGGGCGGCTCCGTTGACCATGATTTTTGGGTCTTTTGTGGGCGGTGCAACTCCCGAAGGCGGAGCGGCGGTGGCGTATCCTGTCTTTACCTTACTCCTCAAAATCTCACCCGATATTGCCCGTAATTTTGGCTTTGCAATACAGAGTATCGGCATGACCTCCGCTTCGTTGTTGATTTTGGGGATGGGCGTTAAATTAGATTGGAACTACATCAAATACGTAACGTTTAGCGGGTTTTTTGGATTAATTTTCGGCTCTTACTACATCGTTCCGTTGATTTCTCCACCTTTGGCAAAATTGTTTTTTGTTTCGTTGTGGCTCGGGTTTGGAATTGTTTTGTGGCGTCAGAATCGTTCCGAAAACCGTGAAGTTTACGATAAAATCGAGAATCTGATGCGGTCGGATATTGTTCGACTGCTGATTTTTGGTTTTTTGGGTGGAATCATTTCTTCAATTTTCGGTACTGGTATTAACATTTTTACATTTTGTTTGATGACGATTTATTACCGAGTGAGCGAGAAAGTCGCTACGCCTTCTTCGGTAATTATCATGACCATCGAGACTCTTCTGGGATTCTTTCTGCACGCAAAAATCCTAAATGATTTTCAAGAAGAAGCCTTTTACCTATGGATGACTTGCGTCCCAGTTGTTTTGATTTTTGCACCGTTGGGGGCATTTATTGTTAGCCGAATCAATCGAAAAAACGTTGCTAAAATCTTATATTTGGTTTTGATTATTCAGTTTGTTGGGGCTATTATCGTCATTAAACCCAATTTGGTACAATCGCTTATCTGCTTTTCGATAATGATTTGTAGTATTCTGCTTTTTACATATTTATCAAAATTGAGCCATAGAAAAGAAGTTGGCTAACCGTGTAGATTCAATGGAATATTCCGAATTGCTCAAAATTGTTTTTAAAAATCCATAACCACGTTAATTTAACGTGAACCATAGTGTAGTCTTCTGACTGATGGACATTTTTTCAATGAAAATACCGTAAGAATACGCACTCGGTGTATTACCACAAAGAATTTAAATTTACGAGAAACTTAATCCATAATCCAAGTTAATTTGTTGAATTTATATAGTTTACGCAAAAATTAGACCTTGCCAAAAAAATTATAGAGTGTCTTTATTTTACTTCTTTTTAGGCTTCATTACTTGCCTAAGAAATCTTACCCAAAGATTCCATTTGCTGGTTTTTTTATCTTCGGTAAACAGATTCTCTACTTTATCGAAAGCATCCTCTATATACGCATCGTGTAACCAACGAATCGCCAATACCCATTTTAAAGTTGCAGTACCGGTTGTGTTCATGTCAATGACGTGCAATAGCTCGGTTTGGTTAGTGCCTAATTCGGTAATATTGAATCTGTGAAAACCATTGAATCCTTTTAAATCAAATTGAAAAGTTATGGATTTTTCGGGATTATACGCAGTTACAAAATATCTTATTGACCCATGACCTCCTTTTGAGCCAACTTGTAGGCCTTTGTCGAGCCTCATCGGTGGCCATTTGTCTGTTGCCAGCATCTTATCGTTATTGGTAGCCAAAGTATCTAATAATTCACCAATCTTAGAGACGGGTTGGTTTAGAACTCTTTTATGAATATTAATTACTTTCATTTGCCAATAAGAATATTATAATCGGATGGGATTTGGAATGATTGGAATCGGTTTGTTAAGCCATAGATTAAAAAAGTTGCAAAGAAAACCCCAGTTGTCAGGATGAAGATGGATTGTTTGTGAGGGCTCAATCCAAGAATGGGTTTGTTCATTCGCTGATGGTGAATGGCCGACACATGCCCAAAAAATGAAAAAACTGCGAGAAAATAATACGGAATAAAGAATAAATTGAAAGGAAATGTATTGAGTCCGGCAACGCCAAAATAAATATTTGTGTCGAGAGTCAAGATAAATCGTCCAGATAGAACAGCACTCAAATGAATCACAAAAAAGATAGCTAAGTAAAGCCCTGTCGAGATTTGGAGTTTCTCGAAAAATGTGTTTGAGGTATGTCTTTTTGTTTTAAAGAGTAATAAGCCAGAGTAGATTTGAGTAGCAACCGCCGAAAGTAAAATTGACTCAACAAAAATATTACGATAAATACCTCGCAGCGAATTCATAACTTCAATGTGTTTGGCGGCCCCTAAAATGCTAAAACAATGATTGAATAAGTGCAGGCCTACAAAGACCGTGATTGTCAGCCCTGATATAAAATGAAGTTTTTTCATGATAATTACTTTGGGCAAAGGTCAGTAATAAAAACATGATTTCAATTGATATAAATCAAATTCGGTTTTTGGGATTACGGATTCTGCTTAATGTTTCTAAAGTAATGCCCAAATACGAAGCAATGTGTGTAAGAGCAACCCTCCGAATAATATCGGGTCTAATATTTAGAAGATTATCATACTTTTGTTGAGCAGTTTCAAATTGAACCGAGACAATCCTTTCTTGAAGTTGAAGCATTGTGTGGGTTATCACCATTTTGCTTAGTCTGTCAAATTCTCGGTATTTATCAGATAGTTCGTTTGCTCTATCTCTTGAGATTTCTAAAAGAATACTCGGCTCTAAAACCTCAATAAAATGCGGACTCGGCACATTCAGAAAAAAACTATTAATTGAGCAAATAAAATGATTCTCAAATGCAAACCAATCGGTTATATCCTTACTGTTTTTTAGGTAAAATGCTCTTGCAGAGCCTTTGGCAATGAAAAAGGTTTTATCAGAAAATTGCCCCTCTCTAACAACAACAGTCCCTCTATCGAGCGTAATTACTTTAGAAAAATCTTTTAATTCACATCGGCATTCATTTGTCAATTTTAAATAGTGGAGTTCTATATTTTCGATTATTTGTTCAATATCCATGATGCCCGTATAGAATGATGTATAAGTGCAATGACAAACTCATGTTTTAATGCTCATTTCGGTAAAGATACTATCAGCTCCCAAAGTTCTATAATAATTTTCGTGATTTTCATTTTGTTTCTTTATCTGTATATTGATGATACTTCGATAATATAATCAATAAAAGACTTTGCCTTTAGTTCTTTCATTTCGGCATAAAGTTTTTTGTTTTGATTGGCTTCTTCGGCAATTTTATACTTCAGGCTCTGATAGAAGCTTCGAGCTACTTCGTGTTTTTGTAGGTAATTTCTGAACGCAATATGTCTTCGTAGCTCTTCACTATCGGCCTTACAGACGTACAAATGATGCGTAATACGGTCCAAGATTTCGTCGTTGCCGGTTCTTTTAAAAACCTCTCGCCCTTCGATGCCTTGATTACCATTATGAAAGTAGCCAAGCGATTCTAAACCTTTTTTTATATCTCCAAAATCAGAATTGTCAAAGTAAACAATATCGACGTCTATGATGGGTTTGGCCGCAAGGTTTTGGATAGATGTACTACCTATGTGTTCAATCTCAACGTTGATTCCGAGCAATGCTTTTGCCAGTTTTTCTTTTATTTTCTCAAATTGAATGACCCATTCTGGGTTGTATTCTTCGATTAATATTTGCATATATGACTCAATCACTCTTTGATTTTGCTATGAACGTTTTGTATCAACCAGTTTTCTACGTACAAAGCTACTTCTTCCCAACCTTTTTGCACGCATAAGCTATGCGAACGCCCTTTAAATTCTTTAAAATCAGCAATACTGTGTTTGTCTTTATAGGCATTAACATTTTTGATGTTTAGGCTTATTGGGATGATGTGGTCTTTTTCGGCACTGATAAAAAGGAGCGGCTTATGAGGTTTGTTGAAGTCTATTTTTCCGTCATTAAATCTACTGCTTCTCGGAATATTCCGGCCCTCGGGTACAACCGCTTTTTCATAAATTTCGTCTGATTCTTGGCGTGTCAAAGTGTTACAGATGGCATAATGGAACCAATCTTTTGAAGCACAATACAAACTATTGCCCCTTAATGGATTAACCACGCCAATATTTGATTTAAAAAAACTCCATTTAAATCTAAAAACCCCTTTGGGTGATGCCGAAGTGATACAAACCCCAACCGACCCTTTTTCGGCTTCTATCAATTTCTGAACGATGAGTCCACCCATCGAATGC
>JALOLV010000395.1 GCA_025455785.1 Spirosomataceae bacterium
AACGTATTCGCACGAGCCAATCGAAAGTGTCGAGCAAGAACGCTACGATATGTTGATGAAATATCTGAGTATATAATTCATTTAAACTATCTGGGTATCGTCATTTGTGGCCTTCGATAGTCAGTCAGTAGATTGTCAGATAATTACCATTGAATGAGAGGTATGCCTCCCGAAACTGAATGCCTATCTTTACCCACGTACCCTAAAAACTCCTTCGTTTTAGCAAATAATAAAATCTTGAAGTTAGCAAAACCGCCGAAGCCGTCAAGCCAGCCAGAAGCCCGTACCAAACTCCTTCCATTTTTTGGTTAAATGCCAGATAGTATCCGAGCGGAAGCGAAACACCCCAATAAGCAAACATCGTGATGACCGTCGGGATGTTTACATCCGAGAGGCCCCTCAAAGTACCAAGTGCCACAACTTGAATACCATCCGAAAGTTGAAAAATTGCCGCAATTACCATCAACCTAATCGCAATCTCAATCACGGCGGCATCTTTTATGTAAGATTCCACAAAAAATCTATCAAAACAGATAATCATAAGCATACAGAATAGCATGAAGACCACGACAACTCCGTAAGCGACATTACCCGAAACACCAATATGATGCTTGTTTCGGAGACCACGCCCTTCGCCCACACGGATTCCACCTGCGACACCAATCCCCGATGCCATCATGTAGGTTGCCGAAGCAATATTGATAGCTATTTGGTGAGCCGCCAATTGGTTTTCGCCGAGCCATCCCATCATTACAACGGCTAACGAAAACGCCGCTATCTCAAAGAAGAATTGCAGCCCACTCGGCACACCAAGTTTGAAAATCTGAATGACTAAATCGTTGGTTTTGAGAGAGTTAAATTGCTCGCCTAAGTATTGCCTAAAGAGCGGATTTTGGTAAATGTAAATCAGGATTCCAATACTCATCAAGATACGCACAAAGAGTGTAGCAACCGCCGCACCGTGCAAACCTAACGCCGGAAGCCCCCAAACTCCATTGATGAGCAAGTAATTAAAGAAAACATTTAGTAATAATCCTGAAAATGTGATAATCATTGCTACGTGTGTATGCGAAAGCCCATCGGATAGTTGTTTGGCGGCAGCAAAAACAAAAAGAAATATATTTGATATAACAATGATGGTAAGAAACGCAGGGGCAGAGTCGCTGATTTCGGGAGATTGCCTAAAAACATCGAAACAAACAACACAAACCCAGCCGATAATTCCCAAAATTAATCCAAACCAAAGAGCGGCTTTGATAGATGCACGAAACAGCCTATTGATTTCGGCAGGATTGTTCTCTGCTTTGGCTTTAGAGATTAACGGAGCTACAACCGACATCCCGCCGACGGCGATTGACCCAATCAGAAAAGCGATAGAATTGGCGATACCCGATGCCCCAAGGCCGATTTTACCGATGAATCGCCCGACCATGAGGTTATCGGTGATACCCATCAAGACCACCCCGAGTTGGGCAACCATTATCGGAAAAGCGAGTTTTAAGGTTTTATTGATTTCGGTAGTGTACTCTTTAGATAATATCTGCATAAAAACAGTTTGTTAATTCTTCCACAAATTCATGGACAAAATTAGTCAAACAATCGTCATGCCATCGTCACTCGGTCGAAATCGCTTCATAATCAATTGATTGACGATTGGATGACCAAGAATGACTATATCAAAATAGTTTAGATTGATGTTGCAAAATTGCTCAGCCGTAAATTGACAACCGTACAAAGAGCCGTAAAGTTCGGTTGATATTACCTAATTTTGGTAGCTGAGTACTCTAAAACTTGCGAAGAACCCTCAATCTGAAAGCGGTATTTGTAGCCTGTCTCCCATGAGCTGACAATCGTTATGGTGATTGGTTTGCTATTTTCGAGAGCTATTTGTAGCTGAGTATCGGTTGTGCGAGGGTCGGATAAAACATATTTACAGTCGTCTATCCACTCGATTTTAAATTCTACTTTGGCGTTGTTGAAGTCTCCGTACGTTTCGATTTGTTTGCTTTTGGTACGCTCAATCACAATATTGGCAGTACCCGAATCTACCAATTTATAGACCCCTGTATGAAACCTACGGCATTCTACTTTTTGAGCCAACACACCCGATATTGGTAGCAAGAAAAGTAAAATTGTAAGCAATTTTTTCATAATTCTTGTATAGAAGTTCATTAGTATAAATTCTTATAGTTTCCCCGACACGGTGGTTTTGCTTTCGATACCAAAAAATTACTCAAAATCATACTTATTGGCAAAGATTCTCAATAATAATCGTTTTTATTGAAAAATATTATATTATTCAAAATAAAAATTATCAGTTGGCGGATATTTTGGATATAAAAAACTGATTAAACGGATACGTTTTAATGAATAGTGAAATCGTCGGCATCGAGATAAGATGGGAACTTCTGGCGAAATTCATGCAGTTTTTCTTTGTCTAATGTTGCCGTATAGATGATTTCTTGATTTTTGGCTTCATAAACTGGGTTGCCAGAATACTCAATTACTGCCGAATGCCCCACGTAATTGATTCCCAAATCGTCGGTTCCTATTCTATTAACTCCAATGACATAGCTTTGGTTTTCGATAGCACGAGCCATCAGGAGTTTATCCCAAACCTGAATCCGTTTTTCGGGCCAAGAGGCTACGTAGAGAAGTAAATCGTATTCAAGATTTTTGTTACGACTCCAAACCGGAAAACGCAAATCGTAGCAAATCAATGGGCAGATTCGCCAGCCTTTCCATTCTTTGATTAGCTTTTTGTTTCCGCCCGAAAAAACATCATTTTCTTTGACCATCCTAAACAAATGCCGTTTGTCGTAGAAATCGGTTTTGCCGCTCGGCTCGACCCAAAGTAGGCGATTAAAAAACTGCTCTCTTTCTTTGATAATCACACTACCCACCACAACAGCCCCCGCCTGAGCCGCCATTTGTTTCATCCATCGGTGAGTCATAAAATTCATCGGTTCGGCAACTTGGGCGGCATTCATCGTAAAGCCCGTCGTAAACATTTCGGGCAAAATGATTAAATCAGTTTGGTCGATTTGGGCAATTTTTTCTTCGAGCGAAGCCAAATTTGCCGTAGAGTTCTCCCAATAAATATCGGTTTGGACAACGCTGACTTTGAGATTCATGATGATTTGACTAAAAAATATTTGGGGAGAAGGTTTATTGCGGGATTTGATAATACTATTCTGAAGAGGAATTTTAATTGAAACTCAAATGCAAAATCAATGATTCGAGAGGGGAGGGTGAACGGATTCTGGTTTCATCTTCCCAAACTGTTCAATTCAGGAAGATGAAACGAGAAAATATAATTAAGCCGCTTTGCGGTTTTTCATCCAGAAATAAAGACCGATAAATGCCACAACAAGAATGGCAGGGAAAATCACCATCGTACTCAATGTAGCTTGTCCGGCAGCCAATTCGAGGGCATCGCCAGTAAGGTTTTGTGATGCAGCCGTTTCTCTTGCCGAATCAATCCATTTACCAATG
>JALOLV010000396.1 GCA_025455785.1 Spirosomataceae bacterium
CCAGCGACTCTCTGATTAACATATTGTAATTTCAAAGCTCTGAATAGCCATAAAACAGAAAAGCCTTAGATTTCTCTAAGGCTTTTGCTCCCGAAGCTGGGCTCGAACCAGCGACCCTCTGATTAACAGTCAGATGCTCTAACCGACTGAGCTATTCGGGAATACAATTCGCAACGCTTTCAGAAACTTTTGGTTTCAGCTCCCGAAGCTGGGCTCGAACCAGCGACCCTCTGATTAACAGTCAGATGCTCTAACCGACTGAGCTATTCGGGAGTATTTTTCGGTGTTGTTCCGAATTGTGGGTGCAAAAGTAATGCTTTTTGAAATACGGTGCAAAGTGTATTTAAAAAAAAATTACTTTTTTTTAATTGTGGGCACGTTCCAAAATTAATTGTTTGATTCTCTTGGCATCACCTTTGTTGAAATTGTTGATGACAATCTCATGTTCTCTTGCACGTGCCTTGATGCGGATGGTAGCAAAGAAAATCCCGCTATCAATCTCTACACCAGCAATATCATTATAAAAAACAAAGTTTTCGCTGGCACTAAGAGCCTTACGAATCTTAAATGTAACGCCTTTTTCGCCGAAGGTCACTTCGTCCGGGAAAAGCGGGTTTTTGAGTGTGCTTGCTGTGAAACGCTCGTTCATGGTTTTATTGTTCAAAGTTCATGGTTCAAGGTTTGATGTTCAAAGCTCAAAAACAGAATTATACATTTAACTTTGAAACTTTCAACATTGAACCCAAAACCTATTGAGGAATATATATCACTTTTTTTGTCTCGAAAAATTCTTCTTCAAAATAATCTGATAACTCGTAGCTACGGTATTTTTTGCCGAGTTCTTTTAGCTCATCGCCTAAGTCTCCGTTCAAATCTCCGCCTTTCAGATACAAAATGCCATTCTTTAAGGTATTAAACGAATTATGAGTAAATTTATCTTTTATCCAGCCATAAAAAGGTTTGATACGAGTTACGGCACGACTCACGATAAAATCATAGTCTCGGTCGAGGTTTTCGACTCTTTCGTGCTGTCCTTTTACATTTTTAAGCCCCAACGCTTGCGAAACCTCATTGACCACTTTTATCTTTTTTCCAATCGAATCTACCAGATGGAAATCGCACAACGGAAACATAATAGCCAACGGAATACCCGGGAAACCGCCGCCAGTACCTACGTCTAAGATTTCGGTTCCTGCTTTAAAGTTTATCACCTTGGCGATTCCGAGCGAATGTAATACGTGTTTTACGTAGAGATTCTCCATATCTTGCCTCGAAATCACATTTATTTGTGAGTTCCAGTGCGTGTAAAGTTCTTGTAAAGCTCCGAATTGTTCTCTTTGCTGCTTGGTTAATTCTGGAAAATATTTTTCGATTATATTCATTTTTGTTACGCTGAGGTCATTTTATGGTCATTCGGTAGGTTTAAGCGATGAATGACTATCTGTAACTATCGAATGACTTGGTTTTACCTCCACTTAATTTTTTTCGGATTCGAGAATAACGTAATTACTCCAAAAATGATGTAATATCCTGCATACAGAAAATCATAATACGGGATTTTCCATGAACTAATCGTTAGATTTAACTTGCGATTGGCTCTTGCCAAGATAATCCATCTGATTAATAACCAACCAAAGAAAATCAGCGTATTGAGCCGCATCCAATCATTGTAAATATATAGGTCTTCGAGGTTATATTGGTCGAGCCACTCGGTCGGAATCCTCGCCCAGTCGGGTGTTACAAACCATTCGGGTTTAATAAAGAACACAGGAAGCCAGAAAAACCAGCACAAAACGTGGCTCAAAGCCAAGATTCCGAGCAAAAACTTATCTCTGAATTTATAACGTTTACCCACCGAAAGATGGCGGCGTTTTTGGGTAATCCACTCGTTCCACGTTTTCTTTGGCTCCGAAATCGTGTGGGCTTCGGGGCTAATACAAACCGCTACGTTTTCTTTATTTGATGCCTGATTGACGAACAAATCATCGTCGCCACCCAAAAGTTCGAGGTGACTCGCAAAACCATTCGATGCCCAAAATAATTCTTTGCGGTACATCAGGTTGCGTCCGACACCCATATACGGAATCTTGCTCAAAGCAAAAGAGAAATACTGAACGGCCGTCTGGAAGGTTTCGTAACGAATGAGTGCATTTAGGCCGCCTTCGTGGTATTGGTAGGGCGAGAAGCCCAAAACAATGTCTTTTCCTTGGGTCAGCTGCTCGACCATCTGAGCCAGCCACTGGCTACTCGTTGGGCGGCAGTCGGCATCGGTCAATAGAATAATCTCTTTTGTAGCTTTTTTAATACCCATCGTTACGGCGTATTTTTTAGCCGTAAAGTGAGTCGGAACATCCGAAATCCTTACAAAAATAACCTTAGAATATCCACCATCATTAAAAAGCAAATAGTCGTAGGTACCGTCATATGAGCGGTCGTCGGCCACGATTATTTCAAAATCTGCATATTCTTGGGCTTCGAGAATTGGCAATAACTCTTTGAGATTTTCGAGCTCGTTCCAAGCCGCCACCACAATCGAGACCCCCGGTTTTTTGGTGTTTTTGCTTTCAAGATTGGGTTCGTGGTCGTTGTGATAGAGCAATTTGGTGAAAATCCCCAAAATGAAAATTAATTGAATGCCAACAGCCAAAAAGAAAATTATAGGTAAAATATATTGCCAAAGCACTATTTGTCGGGAGTTTAGGTGAAAAATCGGTGCAAATATACAATCTTTTTGAAGTAGAATACCTAAAAAACAATTCCAGAATCTTTCAAAATATTTAAAATGATGGTTCTTTTGCACTATGAAATACGAATTACACAAAACAGACACGCATTCTAAAGCACGTGCGGGCAAGATTACAACCGACCACGGCGAGATTCTGACCCCGATTTTTATGCCTGTCGGCACGGCTGGTACGGTCAAGGCAGTGCATCAGCGAGAATTGACCCATGATATTAAGGCTCAAATCATTTTGGGAAATACCTACCATCTTTATTTGCGTCCGGGATTAGAGATTTTAGAAAAAGCAGGTGGATTACATAAATTTAATGGATGGAGCGGCCCGATTCTGACCGATAGTGGTGGTTATCAGGTTTTTTCATTAAAAGATATTCGTAAAATTACCGAAGAAGGCGTTAAGTTTCAGTCGCATATTGATGGTTCGAGGCATTTATTTACGCCCGAAAATGTCATGGATATTCAGCGAGTCATAGGTGCCGATATTATCATGGCTTTTGATGAATGTGCCCCGTACCCGTGCGATTATGATTACGCCAAAAAATCTATGGATATGAC
>JALOLV010000397.1 GCA_025455785.1 Spirosomataceae bacterium
TGATTGCCCAGTTTGCGACCAAGCAGGCGAGTGTCATCTACAAGATTTTGCATTTGAACACGGTACTGGCTCGACTCGCTACGTAGAAGACCGCCGTGAGTTTGAAAAAGAAGATATTGGGCCTTACATTCAGCTACACATGACACGCTGTATTTTGTGCTACCGTTGTGTTCATACGGCAGACCAAATTACGGATAAACGTGTTCATGGTGTGATGCACCGTGGCGACCACGCTGAAATCAGTACATACATCGGTAAAGCGATTGACAACGATTTCTCGGGTAATGTGATTGATGTATGCCCAGTAGGTGCATTGACCGATAAAACCTATCGTTTCAAAAATCGTGTTTGGATGCTCATTGCGACTGCGAGAAATGCAGCGGCAATGTTCAGCTTTGGTATCGTGGCGATGAGGTTATCCGTGTTACGGCCCGTAAAAACGAATGGGGCGAAGTAAAAGAATTTATTTGTAATACCTGCCGTTTTGAACGTAAGAAAACATCCGACTGGGTTATCGAAGGACCATCAAAAGTAAAACGTGCTTCGGTGATTTCGGCCAATAAATACGGAGCAAACCTTGTTCAAAAACCAGAATTCGCCCTTAAATTGGCAGAAGCCACATTTAAGAAAATTGATGATAGCCGTCCGTATTTACACGAGATGAAAGAAATCAAGGCATCAGAAGACTACAAAGGTCTGATGGAGAAGAACGAAAGTTATTTTGGAAAATAATCTAATTGTGTAGCGATATGCAAACTTTAGAATTAATAGATGAAATAGATAAATTATCTTTGGATAAGAAGTTCTTTGTGATTGAGCATACTTTAAAATCTATCAAGCGAGAAGAAAATAAACTGCTGATGGATAAAGCCGTGAATATCTTAAAAGATGATTATCTGATAAATGATGATTTAACATCATTTAAATCTATTGATTTAGATGAATTCTATGAAGCAAGGTGAAATTTGGCAAATTGACCTGAATCCAACTAAAGGGGCTGAAATCAGAAAAATTAGACCTGCAATAATTGTAAATGATGATGTTTTAGGAAAATTACCACTAAAAGTAATCGTTCCTCTTACAGATTGGAAAGATAGGTATAGTTTTGCAAATTGGATGGTAAAAATTGAGTCAAATAATCAAACTAACTTGTCTAAGGAATCAGCCGCAGATTGTTTTCAGGTCCGTTCGATTTCAGAAGAAAGATTTATAAATAAGATTGGGGAAGTTTCTAAAAATGACTTTATCGAAATTCAAGAAGCCCTCAAAAAAGTTTTTTCGATAGATTAATATATGCAATCATTTATGCTTTGGGCAGCCGAAACCCTATTTTGGTGGAAAGCCCTCATTATTATCGTAATTTTTGCCGTAACGCTGGGTATTACAGTTCTTCCAAGACCGTATTGGTCCCGACCGTGCAGGTCCATTCGGATTATTGCAGGTTGTTGCCGACGCCGTTAAGTTATTCTTCAAAGAAGACTTTATACCTGCCCAAGCCGATAAATGGCTGTTTATTTTGGGGCCTTGTTTATCAATGCTTACAGCCTTGATGTCGAGTGCAGTATTGCCATTTGGAGATTCTTTCATAATTGACGGAAAATCAGTTATGGTTCAAGCCATCGACGTAAACATCGGTATCTTATACGTTTTTGGGGTTGTTTCGCTCGGTGTGTATGGTATCATGATTGGAGGCTGGGCATCCAATAATAAATTCTCTTTGTTGGGAGCTATCCGTGCGGCATCACAAAATATCAGTTACGAATTGGCAATGGGTATGTCAATTCTCGCAGTTTTGATGATGACTGGCTCGTTATCAGTCCGTGAGATTGTCAATAACCAACACGGCGGAAACTGGTACATCTTCTATCAACCACTCGGATTTATCATATTTTTGGTTTGTGCATTTGCAGAGTGTAACCGTACACCATTCGATTTGCCAGAGTGCGAAACCGAGCTTGTAGGCGGACACCATACCGAATATAGCTCAATGAAAATGGGCTTTTATCTATTTGCCGAGTTTGCCAATGTATTTGTCTCATCGGCTGTCATTTCTTGCTTATACTTCGGTGGTTTCAATTACCCGGGTATGGATTGGGTCGAGGTTAAATTGATGGGAGTATTCGGAAACACAACGGGGCATAACCTCGCAACTGCAATCGGTATTTTGGTGATGCTGGCCAAATCAATTTTCGGAATATTCTTCTTCATGTGGGTACGCTGGACAGTTCCACGTTTCCGTTATGACCAATTGATGAATTTGGGTTGGAAGGGGCTTATTCCATTGTCAGTTGCTAATCTTGTTATTACCGCAGTTGCGATGCTATCTGGCTGGAAATTAGTCGGAATGTGGGCTGGCGTAATCCTCCTTTTGGTTGTTGTTACAGCACTTTGGGCGATGCGTCCGAAACGTAAAGCGGCAATCGCATAAGTTGAACCCTTGAATATTGAATAAATATGCAATTAACGAATAGAGCTAAAAAGACCGATAAAAGAGAGCTAAACTTGATGGAGCGAAGCTATTTGCCCGTTGTGGCAGGTGGCTTGGGAATCACTATCAAGCACTTTTTCTCGAAAAAGGTAACGATAAAATATCCTGAGCAAAAACGTTATCTCGGGCCAGTATTTAGAGGACATCACATCTTAAAACGTGATGACCAAGGCCGTGAGCGTTGTACTGCTTGCGGACTCTGTGCCGTGGCTTGCCCTGCCGAGGCGATTTCGATGGTGGCAGCCGAAAGGGTCAAAGGTGAAGAACACTTGTACCGTGAAGAGAAATACGCGGCAGTTTACGAGATAAATATGTTGCGTTGCATATTCTGCGGGCTTTGTGAAGAGGCTTGCCCTAAAGAAGCAATTTACCTCCGCCACGATAAGTTTGTTCCAGTATTCACCGAGCGTGATGGTGTGGTTTATGGCAAAGACCAATTGGTTGAAGACATGAACGAACGCTACACTCGCGATGCTTGGACAAAAGAAGAAATGTCTAAAATTTGGGATAAATTGCCAGTAAACAAGGGCGTTTTCAACGAGCTTGATTAATTATTAAATGTTAATCGTTATTTGTTAATAGTTCTATTTTTTCGATTAACTATTAACCATTAACACTATTTAGAACTTTATCATGTCATTATTTGAAACAATCAAAAACCTACCGAGCATTTGGTATGTATTTTCATTTCTTTCAGTATTAACACTTTTCGGTGCTTTAGGGACAATCATGTCTAAAAACCCAATCCATAGTGTTATTTATCTGATTCTTACATTCTTCTCATTATCAGCACATTATATATTGCTAAATGCCCAGTTTTTGGCAGCGGTAAATATCATTGTGTATGCTGGTGCTATCATGGTACTTTTCTTATTTGTTATCATGTTTTTGAATTTGAAGCAAGAATCCGAAGAAATGAAACGGAATCGAACCATTGCATTTGCGGTTGGTATTGGTATTGTTTTAGGTGGGTTATTGATTCTTTACCTCCGTAAATCAGAGAGAGAGTACCCTAATGTAGCAACTTTCAACTCCCAAACTGGTATGATTGAATCTCTCGGTAGCTTACTTTACAAAGATTATATGCTTCCGTTTGAGCTAATCTCTATTTTGCTTTTGGCGGCATTAGTCGGTGCGGTTATGTTGGGTAAACGCGAAGCAGGAGAAAGACACTTCTAAGAAAATTTTATTACGCAGATATTACAAAACGCCTGAAAGTACTTTCAGGCGTTTTGTTTTTATTGTAACTTAGAAACTCAATAAATTGGGATACTATCAAATCTGAAATTCAAAATTATATTATGGCTCTTATCTTACCTGTTAAAGGCGTTAGCCCTACCATAGGCCAAAACTGCTGGCTTGCCCCAAATGCAACTGTCGTTGGCGATGTAACTATGGGTAAAGACTGTACGGTCTGGTTTAATGCTGTGGTGCGTGGCGATGTAAACTCGATTATCATAGGCGATAGGGTCAATATTCAGGATGGAGCAGTGATACATTGTACTTACCAGAAAACCAAAACAATACTCGGAAACTACGTCAGTATAGCTCATAATGCCGTTGTACATGGATGCACTATCGAAGACAAAGTTTTGGTCGGGATGGGGGCAATTATTATGGACGGAGCAGTCATTGGCTCTGAATCTATCATAGCAGCAGGGGCAATCGTAACCCAAAATACGATTGTGCCACCACGCACGATTTATGCTGGAAATCCTGCAAAATTCTTGAAAAATATTACACCCGAACTCGAAGAAGTCTTTATGCGAACTGCCAATAATTATGTGATGTATGCTGGTTGGTTCAAAGATGAAAACCCTGAGAAGTAACTTTAAATCGAATTTTGTAAAATTGAATACCCTAACTCTATGAAAAAAACTTCTTTTTTTATTGGTTTGTGTGGTTTGCTGCTGGTCAGTTTTCAGAATATTGAGCCATCTACCAACCAACCCAATATCATTTATATCATGGCCGATGATTTGGGCTATGCCGAACTGGGCTGTTATGGTCAACAAAAAATCAAAACGCCAAATTTGGATAAAATGGCGGCCGAAGGTGCCGCTCACCCCAAACACCGAGACCATTGCTACTATGTTAAAATCGGCAGGATACACAACTGCTTGCATCGGCAAATGGGGATTAGGTGGACCAAACACAACGGGGATTCCACGTAAGCACGGTTTTGATTTTTTCTACGGATATTTAGACCAGAAACAAGCCCACAATTTTTATCCGACTCACCTCTGGCGTAATGAGCAATGGGATACGCTACGCAATAAGGGGATTCTTTCACACCCAAAATTAAGCGATGATGATAAGCGAAGTCCTGAAATCTATAAAAAA
>JALOLV010000398.1 GCA_025455785.1 Spirosomataceae bacterium
TACCCAAAGTTTAATGTGGAAAGAGTTTACACAAGATGGTTTCTTGGCGTATCCTAACTTCCTCGAAACCGTTACGCAAATCGTTCCGCTTTATATGCTTCGTGCGGTGGGTGGTACATTGTATTTGGTCGGTACCTTGATAATGATTTATAACCTTCTCAAAACTGCTGGAAGTGGCGAGTTTGTGCCTGCCGAGTACGGCGAAGCTCCTGCATTAGAGAAAAATGTCAGAGTTGTTGGTGGGGGCTGGCACGCCGCTCTCGAACGCAAACCAGTTTTGTTTACGGCATTGGCTTTTGTAGCGGTGTTTATCGGTGGTGTGATAGAATTTGTGCCAACGGCGATGATAGAATCTAACATACCGACAATCGAAGCAGTAAAACCTTATACTCCGCTCGAATTGACTGGTCGTGATATTTATATCCGTGAAGGTTGCGTGGGTTGTCACTCTCAAATGGTTCGTCCGTTCCGTTCCGAGACCGAGCGTTATGGCGAATACTCAAAAGCAGGTGAGTTTGTCTATGACCACCCGTTCTTATGGGGTTCTAAACGTACTGGCCCAGATTTGCACCGATTGGGTAATAAATATCCTGATAGCTGGCACTACAACCACATGATGGACCCAACTACGATGTCGCCCGGTTCGATTATGCCGCCGTATCCTTGGTTGCTCGAAGACGACTACAACAAAGAGGATATTCCAGCCAAAATCAATGCAATGCGTACGCTTGGTGTACCTTACGAAACTGGCTACGAAGATAAAGCGATTGCCGAAGCTGAAAACCAAGCAAAACAGATTACAAAAAGTTTGGCCGAAGCTAAAATCAAGACTGACCCAGACCGTGAGATTGTAGCCCTGATAGCGTATCTACAGAGATTAGGAACAGATATTAAAAAATAAGTTAATGGGTTTTGGGTTTCGGAAATATTATTACTCCGAAACCTCAATCCCAAAACTTCAAAACTCATTACAGCTATGTTTAAGCATTATTTCGAACAGATGGATGGCGTAAGTATTTACCCAATCTTTTCGCTCTTGGTATTTTTTATATTCTTTATTGCTTTGGGGATTTACGTATTCAAATTCGATAAAAAACTCCAAAATCATGTAGAAAAATTGCCATTAGAATAACATTTGTAAAACGACTTTTTAAGTCGTTTAGACTGAAAAAATCATTAAAAACATTAGATAAATTCTATGGAAAATTTAGTTAAATCAGGCGAAGAACTCATTCAGTTGCTGATACTATTGGTCTTGATAATCATCACGGTTGTGTTATTGGTAGTCGTTTTGAATGTCTTGAATGTTACCAAAAGAATCATCGCCGAAAAAGAGGGTAAAGTTATCAAATCGTTCAGTTTCAGCGAATGGTGGGACGAAATGATGGGTACTTCGGTGCCTCTCGAAAAAGAAGAGGCAATCCTCCTCGACCATAATTACGATGGTATCCGTGAGTTAGACAACCACTTGCCGCCGTGGTGGAAAGGTTTATTTTATGTAACTATCGTTTTTGCAATTGCCTATATCGGTATCTATCACATCTGGAACACCAGCCCTTTGCAAGATGAAGAATATCAGATTTCGATGGATGAAGCCAAAAAACAAGTTGAGGCTTACCAAGCAAAATTATCGAATAGTATTGACGAGTCATCAGTAAAACTTCTTGTGAGCGATGCAAAAGTTGTGGCAAGCGGCAAAGAAATTTATGTAGGTAAGTGTGCAGTATGCCATGGTCAATTAGGTGAAGGTGGCGTAGGACCAAACCTCACTGATGAGTACTGGTTGCACGGTGGCACTGTCAATGACATTTTCAAAACTGTCAAATACGGTGTCCCTGAAAAAGGCATGATTTCGTGGAAAGCTACCTTGAAGCCTAACGAAATACAAGATGTTTCAAATTTTATTTTGACAATGCAAGGTAGCAACCCGCCAAATGCCAAAGCTCCACAAGGAGAAAAAGGCACTGCCAAAGGCGACTCGACTGCCGCCAAACCATTGGCAAGTTTATAATACCTCTTAATTTACCCCTCTCGATACTGAGAGGGGTAGGGCTGAGGCTTAGTTAAACCTCTATAAAAATGAGTAATTTAGATTTCATCGACGAAGCCTATCGTGATAGTATAGCCACGGTAGATAGTTCGGGTAAACGCATCTGGGTTTATCCTAAAAAACCAAGTGGTAAATTTCATAATTACCGCACCCTCGCCACGATTATATATCTGGTAATCTTCTTTTCGATTCCATTTATCAAAATAAACGGACAGCCGTTTTTGATGTTTAATATCTTCGAACGCAAGTTTGTCTTGTTTGGTCAGTTGTTTCTTCCGCAAGATTCGGTCATTTTCGGTTTAGGACTCATCATCTTCTTTGTATTTGTCATTCTTTTTACAGTAGTTTATGGGCGTTTTTGGTGTGGTTGGGCTTGCCCTCAGACAGTTTTTATGGAGATGGTTTTTCGTAAAATCGAATATTGGATAGAAGGCGACCGCAAACAACAACAAGCTCTTGACGCTGCTCCGTGGAGTAGCCAAAAGATATTCAAAAAAGGCTTAAAATTCTTTATTTTTCTACTCATTGCTATCCTCATTGCCCACACAACAATGGCTTACCTAATTGGGGTAGAAGCCACCAAAGATATTGTAACGCATTCGCCATCCGAACACATGGCGGGTTTTATCGGAATCATCGCATTTACGGGTATTTTCTTATTTGTATTCATCAAATTACGTGAGCAGGTTTGTATCGCAATCTGTCCTTATGGTCGTCTGCAAGGGGTTTTGATGGGGCGTAATTCGATGGGTATCATTTATGATTTTGTAAGAGGAGAACCCAGAGGGAAAATCACTAAAACTCCGGTTGTAGATAACACGCCAAGAGGAGATTGTATAGATTGCAAATTATGCGTACAGGTTTGCCCAACCAATATTGATATTCGTAACGGTAGCCAGCTCGAATGCGTCAATTGCACAGCCTGTATAGATGTTTGCGATGATGTAATGACCAAAATCAACAAACCGACTGGCTTGATAAGATACGGCTCGGTCGAAAGCATCGAAAAACGTATTCCTTTCAAATTATCGCCTCGTGCTTATGCTTATTCGTTGGTATTGCTCGGATTAATCGGTCTTGAAAGTTTCTTGCTCTTGAGCCGTGCCGAAGTCGAAACCACTATTATGCGAGTACCAGGGCAAATGTATCAAGAACAAAAAAATGGCAAAATCAGTAATCTTTACAATGCTCAGATTGTCAATAAATCTAATGCTAAGATTGAGGTTAACCTTAAA
>JALOLV010000399.1 GCA_025455785.1 Spirosomataceae bacterium
AAAAACTAAAATTATCAATTGACTGACTATTTAATGACCATTGAATGACAAAATCATTACATCGGCGAGTAGGTTGCTTCTTCTACCATCTGATGGGCGTTTTCTTTGCCCAAATATTTATCAATCATATTGTGGGTCAAATAAATGATGGGGGTCATCAATAAGGCCACAATAAATTTGTAGATATAATTGACCGAGCCTACTGCCAAAATTTGTGTGATTGGCCAATTACCAAAAATATAAAATGCAATAAATATTACCACAAAACTATCAATTAGCTGCGAGACGAGGGTTGAGCCAGTGGCACGTAACCAAATGAAACGGTTGCTCGTGATGAGCCTCAATCGGTGAAAAACCAAAGCATCAAGTACCTGACCCACCAAAAACGCCGTTATCGAACCCGTGATGATTCCCAAGCCTTGTCTGAAAATCTTTCCGTAGGCTTCATCAATATTAAGTGCTTTTCCCTGCGAATCGGTGTTATTGACATCAAGCCAGAATTGAGCTGGTGTGAGTATTGTCGAAATATAAATCAGGATAAAACTGTAAGCAATCAGAGTGGCGGTAAGATAAGAAATTTTTTTTACGCCCTGACGTCCGTAATATTCATTGATGATATCGGAGGTTACAAACACGAAGGGCCAGTTAAGAACCCCCGCCGACATATTGAAGTCGAGTTTATAGCCAAAAATCGGAATCTGCACGGGCGAGATTCCGAATGTACCCTCAATCGAGAAAATCTTTGCTCCAATGATTTCGGCAACGATGGCATTGGTCAAGAAAATTCCGCACAAAATTAAGTAAAGGTACTGCTTTTTCGTTTTGATTGAATCAGGCATACAAAAGTTCAAATGTTTAGAGTTCAAGGTTTAAGATTTGTCTTGAACATTGAAGGTTACGCACCCCCCGCATAAACTAAACAATTACCCCATCACGCATTTCGAGCTTACGGTCTGCCATATTGGCGAGTTGTTCGTTATGTGTAATTATAACAAATGTCTGATTCAATTGTTTGCGTAAATCGAAAAACAAATTGTGAAGTTCTTCGGCATTTCGAGAGTCGAGATTGCCGCTTGGCTCATCGGCAAATACTACCGAAGGTGAGTTTATCAAGGCTCTTGCCACCGACACCCGCTGTTGCTCTCCGCCCGAAAGCTCCGAGGGCAAATGATTGATTCTATCTTTTAAACCCAGCAGGCTAAGTAATTCAGTTGCTTTACCCTGAACATCTGACTTTGAGCCTCGTACTCCGCCAATCCACGCCGGAATACACACATTTTCTAATGCCGTAAACTCGGCCATTAGGTTATGAAACTGAAAAATAAAGCCTATATTTTGATTTCTGAATTGAGCCAATTGCTTTTCGGTAAGCTCATTGAGGTTGGTATCTTTAATCCAGACCTCGCCTGTATCGGCTCTATCGAGCGTACCCAATATGTGCAGGAGCGTACTCTTGCCCGCACCCGAAGCCCCAACGATTGATACAATTTCGCCCGATTTGATGTCTAAGTCTATTCCTTTCAGCACTTCGAGGCTTCCGTATTTTTTCTTGATTCCTTTTGCTTTTAGCATTATGAGTTGATGTAAATAAGCTGTAAAAATAAGCCTTTACAAATCGTTTTTCTTCATTTTTTCGAGGATTTCTTCATAACTTTTCTTCACACTTTGCATATACCCATCTTTTCTGAATTGAGTTCCGTCGTCGATGTCTTTTATCATTTTTTCTAAATTCTCGATAGCCAACTCTTTTTGCCCATTCAGAAACAAGATTTTTGACTTTGTAACGCTCCACAAATTATTGAAATTGCCGTCTAATTCTTTTGCCTTATTCATCCATTCCAATCCCTTTTTTAACATAACTGGGTCGTGGGCAAAAGCCTCGGTAACTGCCCAAGTAGCCTGATTTAAAAGCCTAACCGCCAAAAAAGCATCCATTTTATTGTTATATGCTCCCCAGTACCTACCGCCGCTTGCGTTTTCTATTGAGCTACTCCAAACTATCATTCGGGCTGTCGAGTCCGACTTAGGCGGTTTTATTGAGGCATTCATCACATCTTTTTCGATGATGTCAGTCATGTAATTTTTGATTTTGAGCGAATCTTTGACGGTAGCATAGAATCGTACTTTTCTAAAAAACTCTTCGTAGCGTTGCCCTTTGGGGTTCTCCCAAGTCCGAATCATACTATCGGCTTTCATGTATAGTTTTTCGTTTTTTTCTTCGGCGGCAACTTCAACAGAATTATAAGCTATATCATGGTATTTTGGTATCAATACCGATTTGTAGGGTGTATTGAGCAATATTATTTTACTTAATAATTTATGATAAAATCCGTCAATCACACCCTTATACTGCGACCGACTCAGCAAATCAAGGACTTTATTGGTGGTCAATTCGTTTTCAGGAAGTTCCATCAAGTATATTCCTAAAACTACGGTATTGTCTTCTCGTTTATCAATCAAATAATTGATGTATTTCAATAAAAAATCGGGGTCTCGGCGGCCATTTTTAAATTCTTCTTCAAATAGTTTCAATGGTTCGTTTTCATCGGCCGCCACAAGCGATTTTTCGGCTAATTCGATAAACTCGTCAATTCCAATAGTATTTGATTTTCGATATAAAATATTATCAAAAGCACTCATAAAAACTACCGAAGGGGCGTCATTTACGCCGTATTTCTTGCTAAAAGCCATGCCTTCATCGGTTTCGGCATCGATTTTTATAGAGATGAATTTAGAGTAAAGGATACTTTTTACGTCGTCGCTTCCTAAAATATCTTTTTCGAGTTGAAGGGTATTCGGAGTGAATTTTGAAGTATAAAAAACGAATACTGACTTATTCATTTCTCGCCCCCATTTCATAGCAGTTGATAGGCTGGCATCAGTAAATTGGAATTGTGCCAAAACACGAGATGAGACCAATAGTAATATAAACAGTTTTTTCATAATTAGCCGTGGTTTATCGAAATGTGCAGCATCAATCAAACACCCATAAATTTAATTTGTATTCAAATAACTTCAAAATTTAGGAGGATTCAAATATTTAGCCGATAGGTTAAGGAAATTTAAGATTTTGTCTCTAACAATTTTACCGAACAACAATTGTAAACCTTTGTATTAAAAAATTGTTGTGGTCTTAGATTTATCATAAAAAATATTGATTAGATTCACATCGCAAAACTGAAAAACATCAATCTCTAATGTCTAATATTTCGAGACGAAATTTATTAAAAACGATTGGATTAACGGCTGGAGCAATCGG
>JALOLV010000400.1 GCA_025455785.1 Spirosomataceae bacterium
GGTAATATTTGAAAAGAAATTTAGAAATATATAAAATGACCATATTCAACACATACACAGGTAATGCCATGCTTAATAATGCTTTAATGACAATTGAGGCATTAGGCAAACTAAATAGTGTTTCCGAAGTTACGCCAACTCTTTTACTTGAACAATACAAAAAGCAAGATTTGAGAGCAATCAACAAACGGCTTAAAAGCTATACTATGCTGTTTAGTTTGAATAATCCGTTGGTAAACCCTGCAAAAAAACAAGACGATGCTGGTGAAAAAACATACCATCATTTATTGATGAGTATTCTTGAGAAGTTTGAGAATGTTGGCTCAAAAACCTGTGAAATTTCTGGACTTAGATTTGAAACTTCATTTGAAGATTTTTATCATGCGGAAATAGATAGACAAAAGGAGGCCATAAAACTGAAAAAATTAGATTTAAAAGAAGAGAAAAAAGCTATCAGTAATTTAGAAAATATTGATTTATCTTTAAACCGTAGCTGGTTTCCTCTCATTGGTGGTTTGGGTTCTGATGCACAAGCATTACCACAAGCAAAATTTACGATACAAATTCACCCTATTTGTATTGTAATAATGCAGTTTTTACCTTTAGCTGCATTTCTATACAAAGGAGGTGTATTGTTAGTAGATTCTTCAAATTTTGATTTTTCAAGAGAATTTATTGCGAAAAATGTTGAAGATTTACAAGAAAGGATAAAACTGGTAAGCACCACATCATCAATTGAAAATGTAAGAGACTACAATAAAGGAAATTACATTTCAAAAGCACTTTCGATTCTTAAAGAAAAAAATATTGACGATATATATTCGGACCTAAACCTTTGGAGCTTTTCAAACTCAGGAACAGGTGCAAGCTGTGAAATAGATAGAGTACCTAATTCGCTCTTTAAAAAACTCATTCAACTTAAGAAAAATCCTAAGATTGATAAAAAAATTGATGAAATTTTAGCACGAAATGATTCCTCTTTCTCTTTTCTTGAATCTTTAGAAGATGATAAAGATTGGTGGTTACTCTATCCAAATGTTTTTGGTTCAGGAAAAAAAGCAGAAAAGTATAAAGGGGTTTCGGTCGAGTTTTTAGAGGGTTATTTTAAAGTTATAAGAAGTGAAAAAGATATTATCAATGCAAGGTATTTAGCTTACCTGATTAATAAATATAAATCAAAATCTTTTGAAAAATATCTTGAAAAGACTGATGCTTGAAATGATGAAAAATATAGAACCGATTTGTTTGTAGTGCTTACTGAAGCCACAAAAAATGGAGAATGGGATTTATACAATCATATCCAATTATTAGATGATTCAAATGAATTGCCTATAAAAAATCAATTTTACAAAATTCATAAAATCACCCATTTTTACTATCAAAATGAGGTTTTTATCAATGAAAGACCTGCCATTGAGGTAAAAAAATATCAGACGCTTAGTATTTGTAAATGGCTCATTTCTTTGATTCAAAATGATGAAAAATGGGCAAGTATTATTAAAGATTTGATTAACACACAAGAATACAAAACAGTAAGTTATCAAAGTTTATTTTTGCGTAATGCTGACAAAATTCAATTAGATGTTATTTTATTTACTCTTTATGATGAAGACTTAAAGCCAAGTAGATATGCCATCAACGAAATACTTCATTTGTTTTTCTTACAACCAAATCAGGAAAAATTTGAGCTAAGTGAATCTTTTTTATCCAAAGATATTCAACTTAGTTTTTCTATTAGTAAGTGGATTGATTGTATAGAAAAATTCTCTCAAAATTACCAATCATACTATTTGGAAAAATATTCAAGTAACAAGAAATTTCTTAATCAAATTAACAGTATTCCAGATAATACTACACAGTTTTTGAGGTGGTTTGAGGAAGCTATCGAAAATACAAATCAGTATTTAAAAGAAACAGAGGCTACACAAGAATGGTCTGATACTCTCTTATATAATCCTAATGGTGAGTTTTCTCCGACACTGACAAGATTCATTTTTAAATTTATTTCAATCAAAAAAAATTATCAAATAGCATAATCATAAACCAAACAATTATTATGGCACAGTTAAATAACATTACGGGAGCATTATTAATAGATGCAACAGCTGCATTTTTAAACGGTGCGGGTTTAGGAGTTGGGGAAGATAAAAATAAGGTTATTCCTAAAACTTTTAAAGAAAAAGTAAACGGTAGAAACGAGGAAGTTCCTTACGTATCAGCACAGTCGTGGAGAAGATGGATCAGAAATACTACCAATGAAGAAAATAATTGGCAACCAAGTGAGTTGAAAGGTATAAAAGAGTCAGAAAAAGGTTCAACAACTAAAATAGCTACTGAGTTGAATCCAGTTGATTTTCCAGAGGATGATTTGTTTGGTTACATGAAAAGTGGCTCAAAAGACGAAGAAAGCATTCAAAGAACTTCACCTTTTAAGACTTCCATTCTGAAAGGTATTAAAAATATGAGAGTTTTATCTACTGATGAAGCTTTTGTACATTTAAAAGAAGGCACACCACTCCCTTATTCTACTCGTTTTTACTCTACGCATTTGGAGGGCTTCTTCAACTTAGAATACTATCGTTTGGGTGTTTTTGATAATTTAGGTAGCCATCAAGAATTATCAAAAGAGTTGGTTGAAAAGCACAGCGATAAGTTTGACGTAACAGATTTAAACAACTCTAAATTCAAGCGTTATTCACTCAAAAATGCTGAAAATATTCGTAAATCTCATGCTTCTGGCTTATTAAAAGGGCTTGCATTCCTGCGTGGTGGAGCAAAACAATCGGCTTTTGGCTCTGATGTTTCACCTAAAGTTTTGATTTTGGCAGGTATGGAATCGGCAAATCCTGTTTTTAATAATTTATTTGTAGGTACGGGCGAAAAACCGATATTGAATATTGATGCTATCAAACAAATTGCTGATGATTATAAGGATAAATTGGCAACCCCAATTTATATTGGTATTCGTACTGGATATTTACAGAATGAGGACGAAGTGAAGGCTTTAGGAGAAAATTTCGTCATTGATTCACCAATTGGAATAGTAAACAAATTCAACGAAAAATATCTTACAAATGAATAAAGTATTAGAGGTTAAATTTAGCGGTTGGACTGCCACACCTCGAATGCCATTCATTTTATCAGGAAATGCAGTTTGTTTACCAGTTCCAACATATTCTCTTTTATTGGGCGTAATTGGTTGTTGTTTGGGTAGAGTTGTCGAATCCAATGAAGTTAGAATTTGACGGTAAAAAGGTAAAATCTCATGCGAAAGGTTCGGATGCCTATCAAAGAGAGTTTCATGTAATGCCAACACTCACAATTTGGTTAGACCGTTTAGACTGGGAAAGTTATTTCAAAAATCCAGTGGGAACACCATCTTTGGGGCGTTCGCAAGATATTTTAACAATCGGCAAGATTCGTCAAATCGAAGTTCAAAAAGTTGAATCTGCAAAGATTTCTGGTTGTATGATTCCTTTTGACCCTAAAATTCAAGTTGGTGGGCAGTTGATACAATTGGCTGAATCTTATCAAGAAAATGATGAAATTGGTTCAGGCAGGACTCCGATAAGAACAGGTGTTTTTATGGCTTTACACGCAGATAACGAGCAACTTTTAAAGATTCCTCACTTATTTCAAACAATCGAAGACGAACCTAAAAGTTTTTACTTACACAAATTCAATAATTAAATACTATATCCTTAAAATTTCCCCTCCTAATTTAGGAGGGGCAGGGGTGGTTAATAGATAGATGGAACATTCCGAACAAATTCATAATCGAAAAGAACTAAAATCTCAAAGGAAATACCTTAGAAATAACTCGACG
>JALOLV010000061.1 GCA_025455785.1 Spirosomataceae bacterium
ACGATTTTATCAATACAATATTTTTTTCTACACCTGATTACATTTTTATAAGTGGCTACGACTAAGAAAAAAAGTTTTAGAAATGAAATTCTTAGTTTTGGCATTCAACATATTAGCTCTTGCATCTTTTGGGCAGCAGTTTCCTTTTGAAGTTTACAAAAAAGGAAACAAAGAAAAGATTACGATTGATGCCAAGATAAAAGAAGCCGTCTGGCAACGAACCAAGGCTATTGCTAATTTCAAACAGCACTTTCCGGAAGACAATACCAAAGCTAATCAAGATACTCAAGTGTGGGTCGTTTACGATGATAAAAATATCTATGTAGCGGCAAAATGTTTTGATAAAAACCGAAGCGATTTTATCACAAGTTCGCTCCGAAGAGATTTTAAGGGTAAATCCGACAAATTTGAGGTGATAATCGACCCCGAAGGCGAAAATAATAATGGCTATGTATTTGGCGTAACTCCACTCGGAATCGAACGAGAAGGACTCATTAACGGAGGCTCGGGGCTTGATTTACGCTGGGATTGTAAGTGGCAAACGGCCACCAAAGTCTATGAAGGGTATTGGCTCGTCGAAATGATGATACCGCTACATACCATCAATTACCAAAAGTTTAAAGACTCTTGGAACATAAACTTTGTACGGTACGATTACAAAAACAACGAGGTTACATCGGCAGTGCTTATACCTCGCAACTACGAGGTTCATCAGTTGGCTACCACAAAGCCCATGAAGTTCCATAATTATTTGAGTAGCTCGAAGGCTCATATCAACGTGATTCCGTATGTCTCTGTTGGTCTCGAACAAGAAAAAGGATTGCCCAAACAGCCCATTCAGCGAGTAGGTATAGACTCACGGATTCGTATTGGGTCTTCGCTCAATTTAGATTTGACAATAAATCCTGATTTTTCGCAAGTCGAGGCCGACAGGCAGATTACTAACCTAAGCCGATTTGAGCTACAATTTGAGGAGAGAAGGCAATTTTTTATAGAAAACAACGACCTTTTCAATAATTTCGGTTTTTCGGATATAAATCCTTTTTTCTCCCGTAGGGTAGGGGTGGGCCGAGATGCCTCGACACGACAGTTTAAGCAGCAACCTATTCTGTTTGGCGGAAGACTAAGCGGTAAAATTGATGAACTCACCCGAATCGGCGTGATGACAGTACAGACCGCCGAGCTGCCGGTCGAGCAAATTGCTTCTCAGAATTACTCGGTTCTGACAATGCAGCGAAAAATAAACAAATACTCAAATATTGGCTTGATATTGGGCAATAGAAGCAGGTTTGAAAGCCGAAATAATGAATCAATTGTCTATAAAGATGCTCGATTCAATCGGGTTTTTGGGGTTGATTATAACCTAATCACCAAAGACGATAAATGGAGAGGTAAGGCCTTTGTACATCATCTTTTTCGCCCCGATAAAAACGATGGTCGCTGGACCCACGGCGGGCAGCTTTCTTATAACTCAAAGCGTCTTGAAGCCGACTGGCAGCACGAAATAGTTGGCAAAAATTACCGACCAGATTTTGGGTTTGTTCGCCAGACCGACTATTACTCAATCAGCCCAGACGTGAGATTGAGCCACTATTTCAATAAAAAAAGTCCGATAAACAAGGTTGCAGCCGGATTAAACACAGTCTTGCTCTGGAACCTCAGCACCAATCGGCTCTACGAAAGAGAGATAGAAGGCAAAGTGTATTTTAAGTTTCAGAATACGTCTTATCTTAGGCTTTATTACAATTGGCATTATGTGTATTTGTTTGAGAGTTTTGACCCTACCAATACCGACTCGCAACGGCTGCCCATTGGCGGGTATAATTTCAGACAATTTAAGGTCAAATACGAATCAGATAAACGCAAAATCATAAATGGCTATGCGTATTTTCGGAGTGGCGAATATTACAACGGCCGAATGACCTCTTTTCACGGGATTCTAAACAAAAGATACCAGCCCAATGGCGATATAGGGCTTGATTTGACGGTAAATCATATCCGTTTGCCAAAACCATACGCAACTCGAACACTCCTGCTCATTGGGCCAAACGTTGATTGGGCATTCAATAAAAGTATGTTCTTAAAAGCGGTTGTTCAGTACAATACCCAAATCAAGAATATCAATACAAACATTCGTTTTCAGTGGCGGTATCGCCCAGTTTCGGATATTTATTTGGTTTTTACAAACAACTTTTCGGATGATTTTAGATACAAAAACTTGGGATTGATATTTAAGATGAATCATTGGTTTGGTTAAACAATGTTTTCGTATATTGGTTAAAGAATAGTATCATAACCAACTCGAAATAAATGAAAGAATTTGATTCGGATATAGCTGTTGTAAATGCCATCGAAAACAACCAAAACCTCAATAAAGCAGTGAGTTTTCTGTATAAAAATCATTATAATATGCTTGAGCATCTTGTGATAAAAAATAGCGGAAGCACCATGGATGCCGAAGACATGATTCAAGAAACGATGATTGTTTTTATAGATATGGTCAGAGATAAAAAATATCGTGGAGAGGCCTCAATCAAGTCGGTTTTGTATTCGATAACAAAAAATCTGTGGATTTCTAAAATCAGAAAAACGACCCAAGAAAATATCAGAATCGAAAAATTTGCCGAAGAAAGTGAGATTTTTCAGGATGATATTGTGAACCAAATCCAAAAGAGAGAATCGAAGACCGCAATCGAAAAAATACTTGATAAAATCGGAGAATCTTGCAAAAAAATCTTGACCTTATTTTATTACGAAGAGCTGTCATTTAAAGAGATTTTGGAGCAAACCGAATACGAGAACGAGCAGGTTTTACGCAATAAAAAATACAAGTGTCTTAAATCTTTAACCGATATGATTGAGCTTTCGCCGAGTATGGCAAAAACGCTAAAATCATCACTCAATGAACTCAAATAGCACAATGGATAATTTAGAGAAAATCGAAGAATACCTTTATGGCTCTCTCGGTGAAGAGGAACGTAAAAAATACGAAAACGAACTCGAAAAAGATGCGTCTTTGCAGGAGCTGCAACTGAAATATATTTTGGCAAAAGAAGCAATCATCAATCGAGGAATCAGACAGCAGGTTGCCGATGTCCATAGTCAATTTATACAACAACGTGCTGACAGTCAAGAAATTAAAGAAGAGCGTAAGCCGGAGGGTAAACAGATTTTCATGTTTACACCGATGCGTATCGCAGCTTCGATTCTATTGCTTTTATCGGTTTATACGGGGTATCAGTACGTTTCGTTGAGCAAAGATTCGTTGGTCGATGGTATGGTAACAGACTATAATCCTTCGATGTTGAGAGGCTCCGACGATAAAGCACAGAATATCAGAAATGCCTACAAAGCCCAAGATTTTGAAAAAGTAATTGCCGAAATTGGGGCTGGAAATTCGGATTCTGAAATGGTTTTTTTGAGAGCAATGTCGAATTTCAAATTAAAGAATTTTGAGGCATCGCTCAATGATTTTGCATTGCTCAAAAAACAGAATGTAAGCAGCCTAAAACCGAGTTATGTCTATGAAATAGCATACTATGAAGCACTTGCTTTAATCGGGGCAGAAAAGTATGATTTGGCACAAACACAGTTGGAATCAGTAAAAAATGATGCACAAAATCCGTATCACTCATTGATTTCGGATTGGGATATTTTCAAACTAAAGGTCTTAAAGAGTAAATAATTATTTGGGTTACGATAGCAATTTAATCTTAAACGTCAATCTACTTATGATTGGCGTTTTTTTTATTGAAAAAACTTAACAATTAGGTTACAATTACTTAATCTGCGGCGACTAATCAATAAACAATACCAATATGAATAATTATAATTTCTTGCTCAATCAGGTTGAGAGTAGAGTAACCTGTTTTGAAAAAATTACCCTGCAAGAAATGGAAGATGTAAAACTGATGAACAGAGTGGATGTCAAATATTTGATTCCACTCCATCTTTTACCTGCCATTCTGCAAGATGCCCAGTTGCACTACAAAATCCTTGAAGTAAATCAAGATAGAATTTGCCCCTACGAAACACTCTATTACGATACTTCGGATTTCTCTCTTTACAATAATCATCAGTGCGGGCGTACCAATCGCTACAAAGTCAGGTTTCGGAATTATGTCAATTCTAATTTGTCTTTTTTTGAAATAAAATTCAAAAACAACAAAGGCCGAACCATCAAGACACGTATCAAGCAACCCACCGAAGCCAGTATTACGCTCAATGACGAATCTGCCGATTTTTTGCACCAGCAGACCCCGCTCGAAGCAAGCAGCTTGAGGGGTAATCTGTGGGTAAAATACCGCCGAATCACATTGGTGAGTAAAACAACTGCCGAGAGATTGACGATTGATTTGAACCTGACGTTCGAGAACGAAAACCAAAGCAAAAACTTTGATGATGTGGTTATTGCCGAAATCAAACAAGAGCAGCTTTCGGGTTCGCCGATTGTCGAAATCCTGAAACAATACCAGCTTCGAGAAGGCTCAATAAGCAAATATTGCCTCGGTATTATGAGTATTTTTTCAAATGTGAAGTTCAACAATTTCAAGCCAAAATATCTGTATTTACAAAAAATCTTAAATCAAAATTGCCATGTTAGAACAAGTTTTTAGCCAATTCATTCAGGATAAAACAATCGTAGTTTTTATTTCGAGGTTGTTGATAAACATTTTTTCACTTGTTGTGATTGTGCGGTTTGTTTATTTCAAAAACTACCAACGAACCGACCTCTTTCTGACGTTTTTCGGAATCAATATTATTATTTTTCTGATAACTTTTCTGCTAAATAGCGTAGAAATGAGCATGGGAGCGGCGTTTGGGCTTTTTGCGGTTTTTTCGATGCTCCGCTACCGTACCGAGGGCATCGCTGCCAAAGACGTTACCTATATTTTTATTGTCATTGCCATCGGGCTTATATCGGCAGTTAGCCAGTACAGCTTTATCAATTTTATACTTATTGCTATTATCTGGGTTTTAGAAAGCGGCTATTTTGTAGAAAAAGAGTATTCAAAAAACATCATTTACGATAAAATCGAACTCATAAAACCCGAGAATCGCCCCGCTTTACTCGATGATTTGCGAAGCCGAACTGGGCTGTCAATCCACCGAGTAGAAATCAACGATTGTGATTTCTTGAAAGATTCTTCCCAATTGACCGTGTTTTATAAAAATCAGCGTCGATAGCTAAATTTTTTCCGCAAATGTGATTACAAATAGTTTATTGGTTTCGACAAATATTCAAAAAAACTAAGATAAAATAATCAATATCATGGAAACGAAAATTAAGAAAACCTTCATCTGTCGAAACATCTCAGATTACCAAATAGAAAGTGCTATCCTTCCAGAAATTCACATTCCAGAAGTCGGAGATGTAGCCATTTTTGAAGTTTTATCAATCGGAAAACACTCGACTATTCAGGGCGATTCGATAAGAAATGAAAAAATCATGGCTGGCGATTACATCATGGCGGCGTTTGGGCATCGGTACGCAACCGCACAGTTTGAAGGCTACGTACCCAGTAAAATTCAGAAAGAGTTTCATATTTTGGGTGCTGGCGGTGTTGTGGGCGAAGTAAAAAGTACCAATGATAAATTCAAAGACGGTGGTCCGACCAAGTTACGTATAATTGGTTACGTTACTAATAAAAACGGTGATATTTTCAACACAAAACAAATGTATGAGTCGGCAATGGTGCCTTTTGAGGGTCGTATCGGTAGCAAAACCAATGTTATTCTTTCGGTTGGCTCATCAATGGATAGTGGCAAAACCACAACGGCGGCCTACATGGTACACAGCCTTACGAAACAAGGTAAAAAGACGGCGTTTATCAAACTCACGGGTACGGCCTACACCAAAGACAAAGACTTGGCTTTTGATTTAGGGGCTGTCGTCTCGACCGATTTTAGTGCTTTGGGCTTTCCTTCAACCTTCATGTGCAACGAGGCCGAGCTTTTATCTCTTTATCAGACTCTCATGGTAGAAGTTTCGGCGTACAATCCTGATTTTGTTGTGATTGAGATTGCCGATGGGATTTTCCAGCGAGAAACCAAGATGCTGCTTCAAAATAAAGCGTTTATGAGTACTGTTTCAGAAGTCGTTTTTTCGGCAAATGATAGTCTTTCGGCGGTTTGTGGCGTACAAACTTTGCGTAATTGGGGAATCAATCCCTTTGCCTTGAGCGGGATGTTTACGACGAGTCCATTATTGATTGAAGAAGTAAACGACTTGCTTGATGTGCCGGTTTATACCCTAAAAGAATGGGAAAAAACAGGGGCTTCTAATCTTATCTCAAAAACTCAAAAACTATCTTCTGGAATAATGCAACTCGAAAAATTCGAGCTTGAGCAGTACCAAGAGGTTGCATAAAAGTCTTGCCTAACCACAAGAAAAACCATGAAGGCTCTTTCATTTTATAAGCCATTTGTTCGGGAGAATCGGGCAATTTGTAGTTTTGCGGTCTTTTTTGGGGTAATCAATAGCATTGTTAGCTTACTGATACCTCTATCGCTCGGTAGATTCTACGAACTGATGTTTGATGGCGAGTCTAACAAAGGTCAAATGTTGAATTTGATTGGACTAAAACTGGGAGAGTCTTTTACTGGTTTTTTATATTTCTTTATCGGGCTGATTGTACTGAAAGCAATATTCGAGTTTTGTTTTTATTATTACCAAGAACTCATTGGCGAAAAATTCATTGCCAAACTGCGTCTCCAAGTTTTTCATAATCATCTCCAAACCGACCTCCACATTCACCAGAAAAGACCAACTGGCAAGTACCTAAACCGCTACGTATCTGATTTTGGAAATATCAGGCGGGGGCTTACGGTAGGGCTGATAACGTTTATTGCCGATGTTGTTTTTTTTCTGCTGGCTTTTTTGTTGCTTTTGAGGCTCAATCTGGTTTTATCGTTGGTAATAATCATTGGTTTTTCGTTCAATATCATCATTTTGAGCCTTATCGAAAATTACCGAAAAAGCCAATTATTACAAAAACAAAGTCAGAAATCGTCATACGTCAATTTTATCTACGAACGCCTCAACTCGTTTATCGCTATCAAAGTTTTGGGCAGAGAAGAGATTGAAAAAAAACGTTTTGAGAAAAAAATGGCGAGTTTCAATCAGGCCAACTTGCAATATTTTGGCATTAAAAGCCTCGAAAAAGCGTTTGTGCCATTTGGCGTTTATTTTATCGTAATGCTTGTATTGATAGGTGTTTTTTACCTTTCAAAAATGACAACCGTAGGCTTGCCGCCCAGCTATTTTGTGTCTTTTATCTTGTTGATATTTGCCCTACGTCCATTATTAAGAAGATTTCTAAAAGTTGATATTTACTGGAAAAACGCCGAAATATCGGTACGACGTATCGAAGAATCAGCCCATCAAACAAGCCAGTCAAACGAACTCATCTTTCATGCTGGATATATTTCGTTTAATCAAGTTTGCTTTGGATACGACTCCAAAAACCTAATTCTGAAAAACCTCTCTTTCGATGCTCGAAGGGGTAGTATAACCAAAATCGTGGGGCAATCAGGCAGCGGAAAAACTACGGTTTTTAGGTTATTATTTAAAATGTACCAACCACAAAAAGGCAATATTTATATTGATGGACAGAATATCCGCACAACTGATTCATTGACAAAATTTATTAGTTTTGTTTCGGATGAAATCCCTCTACTCGGCAAAGATGTATATGAGGTGGTTTCGGAATCTAAAAACGAACTCAACCGCCGCAAAACTCTCAATATTCTGAATAAAATCACGGCTATTTTTGGTCTTACCAATAAAATCTACTTAGAAAGAAAAGTGCAGAATAATGGCTCAAACCTGTCATTATTAGAGAAAAAAGTATTGAATCTGGCTCGTGCATTCATAAACGATAAACCAATTATTCTACTCGATGAGCCATTTGCGGGGCTAAATGAATCAATGACTGAAGAGCTGGGGTGTTTTATCAACGAAATGAAGAAAAACAAAACGATTTTGCTTATTTCTTCTACAAATTGTAGGAATATTCCGTGCGATGTAGTTGTTGATATTGATTCGAGTACTGTCAAGAAATCACCGATTTTTGTCTTGGGTTAAGCCTCCGATATAATAAAAATGCACTTGTGGCGGTCAAGATAATCCCTACGATGATAAACACTGTTACATAAGATTTTTGCTCTGGCACACCAATCATTATCAAATGACCCCAATAGGCTGGCGAATGGTACTGCACCATTTTTGGGTCTTCTAAGAGGTCTAATTTGGCAAGTTGTAGGGCATATTCGATAGATTTACCTTGCTCTAAGTATTCATAAAAATGTTTTGAAATATACGCCGTAGCTTCGTCTTCGGCTTTCCAGAGAGAGGTAATGATATTGGAGCAACCAGCCAACGAAAACGCCCTCGAAAGGCTCATAATTCCTTCGTTTTGAATCTGCTTGCCCGAAGACGTCTCGCAAGCACTCAAAAATACCAAGTCGGTGTTCTGAAGTTCGAGAAGTTTGATTTCATCTACGTAAATTCTGTTTAGGAGGGTATCTTGCGAAGCTGGATAAAAACTGATAAATGATTTCTGCGGAATCGTATTATCTGCCGTGGCGTGGGTGGCCAAATGTATGACCGAAGAATTTTTGTAATCGCTCAAAAAAGATTGTTTGGTTGCCAATTTGCTTATTTTTTGGTTTCCGCCAATCGTCTCGATTTCTTTGAGCGATGCTGGCAGAGTATTGCCCGAAGACGCCTCGGTAAAAGGAGCATAGACCAATGTTTTGTCGAGGTCATATTTTTGTTTGGGTGCTTGCAGAGAAACATCTATCGAGTATTGGTACAATACCGCAAACCGGCTCAAAATGTATTGATTTTGGGCATTTTTGAGGGTTTCAAACGGCAGTCGGACTGTCTCGAAGTGAGGGATAATTATCAATTTTTTAATCTCTTTTAGGTCATCTTCAAAAGCCGAAAAAAATAATTCGTACAATAATTTTTCTTGGGTTTCGCCAGTGTAGGTTTTGCCGTAAAGTGTATTGGTAATTTTTGAATTTAGTAAATCAATCATAAAATCAATCCGCTTGGCATTGGCGATTCGATATACCCGCAGGTTGGATTGATTCAACAAAAAAACAACGTACTCTTGGTTTATTTTGTATATCGAAAATACGGCTTCATCATTCGCCAAAAACTCCGATTTTAGTAATTTTAAATCCCACAAATTTTGCTCTTTTTGCTCGGCTTTTTCGGTTATTTTTCTTGCTTCGGCTTTGAGCCTCGACAATTTTATTTCGATGTCATTGACTTGCTGGGCTTGCTCAATATTCTTAAACTGGTCAAAATTATTATTGAGTAATAGCTTCGATTTTGTAAGATTCAGCAGTTTTTCTTGAAGGATGAGCGAATCAGGAACAGCATCGTTATTTTTCAAGAATGATTCGTTTAAATTGACCGCCAAAACACTCGATTTACTCCGTTCGGATAATACGAACGCTTGTTCGAGGTATTTGGGGTCATTGAATTTTTCGTATCCCCGCAATAGCAAATCAATATATGTACTAAAAAACGGATAAATATCGGCAGCCAGATGCAGTCTTGCTTCTTCGTTGTCGTAAGAACTCAATAAAAACTTAGCAAGCTGAAAAGCCACTTGGTAAGTTTCGACAGCCGATTTATAAAGATTCAGGCTATTGGGTTTGAGTTGGTACATTTGCTCAAAACACCTACCTTTTGCTTTGAGGGTCTCGAAAAGCAGCACATTATTTAGATTGGCACTAAAATTCACAGGGTTTTTAAAGATGCTTTCGTCCTTAAAATCGCTATCTAAATGAAAAAGGGCTTTCTGATAATAATTTAAGGCACTTCCCCAGCTTTGATTTTGGCTCGAAATATCACCCATGAACTTAAAAGTATTGCCGATTTCGGAGTTTTTGCCGTTGAGATTGATGTTTTCGGCCTGATAAAAAATCGAAATAGCTTTCTTAAACGCCGCTATTGCCAAATCATATTTTTTTAAAAGAACGTAGGCTCGGCCTTCGAGGTTCTGAATACTTATTTGGGTCTTGGGGTCATTTTCTTTTTTAATGTTGTTGAGTTCGGCAAAAGCATTTTCGGGCTGATTTAGTGCCAAAAATGTACTTGCCAGATTGACCCTGATTCGGGTTTCGTCGGGGTTTTCTTTCAAAACCTCTTTGTATATCTGCAATGCTTCTTCGTTTTTGTTGAGATGCCGAAGTGCCGTGGCGATGTTGCTTTGCAGAGCCGAGTTGGTAGATTTGCCCGTTAGTTTAAACTCAATGTTTTGGGCTTTTGTAAAATAATTAATGCTTTGGCGGTAGTTGCCGCTTTCAAAATATAGCACTCCGAGCGTATTAAAAAGCGATTCAGAACTGGTCGTTAGGTTGTATTTTTTGTAGATTTTCTCGGCTTGGTTCAGATAAAAGTAGCAATTTGAGTAATCGTTGGTATGATAATGTGTCATTCCTAAGTACATATGAGCCAAAAAAGACGTGGTGTCGTGTGTCCGGAACTGCCTGTGCAATTCTATTGCTTTGATGTACCATTTGATGGCATCGGTGTATCGTAGATAAGTTTGGTGCAGAATCCCGACTTTGGTAGCGGCATCAACGGCCTTAGTAGCATTAAACTTGTCTATTTTGGTTGTATTGACGGCCTTCTGAAAATAATAAATTGCCTCATTATCGGTTTTTTCGGTCGGATTTGGAGTATCATAAAAGCTATTCCCGACTTTGAAATATTTATCAAAATCGGGAATGGCTTTTTGTGCCGAACTAAATAAAAATGAAGCCAATAAAAACGTTGAAACTACAGTTATTAATTTTCGGGTCATTTGTTTATTCGGCGTATCTTCCAACAATTATAATATCTGGTGGTCTTTTGCGGAAAGTCTGTTTTACTCGTAAATTAGGCGAAAGCAAATTGCTCATAAAACCGCCAAACTCCCGATTTTTGTTTTCAATTGTGTCTAAGAGACTTTG
This sequence comes from Spirosomataceae bacterium, assembly GCA_025455785.1. Lineage (GTDB taxonomy): Bacteria > Bacteroidota > Bacteroidia > Cytophagales > Spirosomataceae > JALOLV01. Next base: position 10,975 of record JALOLV010000061.1, read on the forward strand.
TGGAATATCGCTCTGATTTTGGAAATAGTGAATCTTGACATCAATAAAATTGAGAGCCTTTTGGCTGTTATCATTTAACCTGTAAAATATTCGGAATGTTTTTGATGCCCCATTAGCCGGATTTGCCCCCAACGCCCCATTCAGCATTGATTTTTTGAGGTTAATTTTTCCGTTGGCTTTGTCGATAGCAACCCCCTGAGAAGTTACATCCTGACCCGCCGCTGGTTCATCGCTTGTACCATCGCCATCATCGTCGTCTTCATCATCATCGAATTCACAACCGTCATCGTCCTCGTCGTCATCATCTTCGTCTTCGTCATCGTCTTCATCATCATCCTCGTCTTCATCATCATCATTGCAAGGAAGTGTAGCCGTAAGACCTTTATAACTCGGAATCGCCAGAGAGTCGTCAGAATCAAGGTCATAAACCGCACTCATGAAATCAATACCAGCAATTGTAACGTATTGATAACAAGTATCGGTGGTGCTTTGAGGTACAAAATATACCTTATAGCGGAGTCCTGCTTCGCTGGCATTAACATCAATATCGCCCGTGGTTGGGTCAATCTCCAAACCTTCGGGATACGCCCCGTAAGTACCCGCAAACCCAGTAGTTACGGGTTCGATGTAATTTATAGTATTTGATTTGAAAAATAGGGTATCAGAATAACTAAACAATGAGCAGGCGGTCGAAATCGAGTCATTTTTTGGGGGAATCGCCGAATCTTGTCTATCAAAACAAGACAGCAATAATATCCATAAACCCAATAGCATGGTATATGGAGCTAACGTTTTTACTTTTTGCATTATTTACGTTTTTATATGATGAACGCACCTTAGTCGAAGCTGATTGTAAGAATGTAACCTTTAAAACTATTTTTTTTGAAAAATGATTTATTTTGATTTTTAAGTAT
>JALOLV010000401.1 GCA_025455785.1 Spirosomataceae bacterium
ATTTGCCTTTTTTGGCTACAATGATTAGATACCAAGCACCTTACGGTTTACTTTTTCGTCGGCACCAGTAGCAGCAAAATCATCGAATGCACGAGTAGCTACACGAATGATGTGGTCGGCGATAAACGGAGCACCTTCTTCGGCACCTTGTTCTGATGATTTGATGCAACACTCCCACTCTAAAACTGCCCAAGAATCGTAATCGTACTGCGAAAGTTTTGAGAAAATCGCACTGAAATCTACCTGACCGTCGCCCAATGAGCGGAAACGACCGGCACGATTTGCCCATCCGGCATAACCACTGTAAACACCTTGTTTGCCTGATGGATTAAACTCGGCATCTTTTACATGGAAAGCCTTGATGCGGTCGTGATATAAATCTATAAACGACAGATAGTCAAGACATTGCAATACAAAGTGGCTTGGGTCATAATTGATACAAGCACGTGGGTGTCCTTTGAGGTAATCTACAAACATCTCGAATGTTGAGCCATCGAAGAGGTCTTCGCCCGGGTGCAATTCGTAGCAATAATCAACGCCACATTCGTCATACACATTCAAGATTGGTTTCCAGCGGCGAGCCAATTCTTTAAAAGCGGTTTCAATCAAACCACTCGGACGCTGCGGCCAAGGATACAAAAACGGCCAAGCCAACGCACCCGAAAAACCTACGTGCGATTTGAGACCCAAGTTTTGTGAAGCCTTTGCTGCATAAATTAGCTGCTGCTCTGCCCATTTGCGACGCTCTTTTTCTTTACCGTGAACCTCGGCTGGTGCAAAGGCATCGAACATGGTATTGTATGCAGGATGCGAAGCAATCAATTGCCCCTGCAAGTGCGTTGATAACTCAGTGATTTCGAGGCCTTTGTCGGCCAATTTACCTTTCAAATCATCACAATACGTTTTGCTTTCGGCAGCTTGCTTGAGGTCAATCACTCGACCATCCCAAGTTGGTAATTGTAAACCTTTATAACCCAAACCCGCCATGTAGTCGGCGATGGTATCGAGTGAATTAAACGGGGCTTCATCGCCCATAAATTGTGCTAAAAATATAGCTGGTCCTTTTATTGTTTTCATATTTTTTAATGAGTGAATGAGCGGATGAGTGAATGAGCGAATAGTTAAGTATATCCATAAGTAGTACTTCTGGCTTTTGACAAAATCTTCAATAATTCTTCTCCTTCATTCATCAGCTCTGATAATTTTTTTTCTGTTAAAATTTCTGCCAAAATGAGCATTTCCATCCAAAATATCGATTCATCTAATTCTTCGATTACAATAGAAATTTTGGCGAAAAACTCTCTTTTACTTCTACCTCTTCTTGCTGCTCTGTAATTTGCAGCCGCCGAAGAAGATGCTCTCACCAATTGTTTTCCGTAGTGTTGAGCCACATAATCTTTAAAGAATTTAAGACGCTTTTCAGTTTGATTAGCAAATAAGTCCTTTTCTTCTGTTGTGTATTTCATAGCAATATGTTTTTTAATGAGTGATTGAGTAAATGACATTAAAATATTCACTCAATCACTCATTATTACATTCGCTCATTGCTTAAACTTCGTCCATTTTGCTCCTGCTCTACCCGATGCGATGACTGTCTCGACAAATTGCATTCCTCTAATTCCGTCATCAATCGTTGGGAAATCTAAGTCAAATTCGTTCGGGGTTTCGCCGTTCATACGTTTACGAACTGTTCGAGCAAAATTGCGATAAATATTGGCAAATGCCTCCAAATATCCTTCTGGATGCCCAAACGGAATACGTGTGTGATTATTGGCGGTATCTGATAATGCCCCAACCGACGGCTGATAAATTTGGTGTCCTTCGGTGGTTTTGTGTTGTAGATATTGCGGACGTTCTTGGTGCCATTGTAGCGTTCCGAGCTCGCCATAAACTCTGAAATTCAGCCCATTCAAATCACCGTTGCAGATTTGGCTGCAATGCAGAATTCCCTTAGCTCCGTTGTCGAAGTGTAGCAATACGTTGGCGTCGTCGTCGAGTAAACGATTCTCTACAAATGTTGATACATCGGCACATAGTTCGGTGATTTTCAAACCCGTTACATACTCAGCGAGGTTTTCGGCATGGGTACCAATATCGCCAACCGCACCCGCAATACCCGAACGCTTAGGGTCGGTACGCCATTCGGCCTGTTTGTTTGTACCTTTTTGTTCTTCTGGAAACGACAACCAGCCTTGTGGGTATTCTACAACTACTTTACGGATTTGCCCAATAACGCCCTGCTGAATCAAGTATTTGGCGTGTTTTACCATCGGATAACCCGTGTAATTGTGCGTCAGAGCAAAGGTTAATCCTGTTTTTTCGACGATTTCTTTGAGTTTTTTGGCTTCGGCAAGGCTAAAGCAAACGGGCTTATCGCAAATCACATGAAAGCCGTTTTCGAGAGCCATTTTGGCAGGGGCAAAGTGCATGTGGTTTGGCGTAACGATTGAGATGACATCCATACGGTCTTTGCGACGTTTTTCTTTCTGAATCATCTCTTTAAAATCGCCGTAGCATCGAGCGGGGTCGAGCATGAGGTCTTCGCCAGAAGCTTTTGATTTTTCGGGAGTCGAGCTGAACGCTCCGCCCACTAACTCGATTTCGCCATCAATTGCGGCAGCAATGCGGTGAACGCCACCGATGAAAGCACCACGTCCTCCACCGACCATTCCCATTCGGAGTTTTCGTTGCATATACTAATCTTAGAGGTTGAATTGTAAGTACTATTTTTAAAAATTGTTAATCTAAAATCGTTGTTTGAGAATTATTCTTCAAAACAATCAACTTATTTATTTTATAAACTAAAACCGTCTATTTCTAATAAACGATTCAATGAAAAGCGATATTCGTCTAAAACTATTAATTCTTTATCCCAATTCGTGATTATCCAGTCTTGGTCGGGTTTGGCAATCGCCACTTGTTTAGTACCCGAAAAAAACCAAAACACTTCTTTCACGCCAAAATCCAACAACTTTTTGGTCTTCATCGAATAATAATTGAATTCATTAATCCCAAAATCAAAAACATCAGCGTCTATATCTACTTCGATGACTGCGAGCGGAGGTAACGTAGAATAATGATTATCTATACTTGATTTTTGGAGGTCAGATTTGTCATAAATCACTATATCTGATGCTACATTCGAGCCTTTATCTAAATGAAGCCCAAATTCATTTGTGACGACATGATGTCTCATTTCATTCAAATTTCTGTAAATAAATTTCAGAATTGAGGAAATAATGATTCCTTGAATTGAACTCGACCCCATAATCTCTTCCGAAGTTTTCAATTGATTCAGCACATCCTTAAAACCTTTATAATACATCGGTTTACCATCGTACATCTCGTAGATGAGTGCCTTTGGTATTTCACGTTTTGTAAAGTGATTTCTGTATCTCTTTTTTCGCTCTAATGTCTCCATAAACCTAATTCTGATAAGATTTAGCAATATACAAAAATCTAAGTATGACTACTGATTCGATGCCAAATTTCGGAAAAAGTGTAATTTATACAATTAAAAATATAATTTTCTTTTGAAAGATTTTTATAAAAACTATTTTTACGAGTTCAATGATTCTTTTGAGTACAGAATCACAATAATTGTTCAAACCTCTAAAACCTTATTCACTATGATTAACCAAAGTCGTCTTTTTCTTGGGAGCTGTTTTGCCCTCATCACGACAGCCTTTTCATTCAGTATTCGTGCTGGTATCTTAGAACAACTTGGTAAAGAATACGGATTCTCTGCCGAACAACTCGGAACCATCAACTCAATGTGGTTTTTAGGATTCCCGATTTCGATGATTGTCGGCGGGTTGATTTACAACACCGTCGGGGGCAAAAAAATCATGCAGTTTGCATTCGTTGCCCACGCAATCGGTATTTTACTGACAATTTATTCGGGCGGAAACTACATAACGTTATTGATTTCTACGCTTTTGATTGGTCTGGGCAATGGCTGTACCGAAGCCGCTTGTAACCCAATGATTGCAGATGCTTACGAAGGCAACAAAATGAGCCAGATGCTCAACCGTTTCCATATGTGGTTTCCGGGTGGTATCGTGATTGGTTCATTGATTTCTAAATTTATGACCGAGGCAGGTATGGGCTGGGAAACTCAGATTTGGGTGATTATGATTCCTACATTGGTTTATGCTTATCTTTTCTGGGGTCAGGAGTTCCCGAAACCAAAAGTTGCGGAAGCAGCATCGGTTTCAGAAAACTTCAAGGCAATGCTTTCTCCTTTATTCTTATTCATGTTTGCCTGTATGGCACTTACCGCGATTTCGGAGTTTGGTCCGCAACAGTGGGTAGGTTTGATTTTGAGTAAATCTGGTGCAGACCCAATGCTTTTGTTGGCAATCACTACTGGTACAATGGCGGTGGCTCGTTTCTTTGCGGGGCCAGTTGTCCACAAACTCGACCAAACGGGTGTACTTTTGGGTTCGGCTATTTTGGCAACAATCGGTTTGTTTCTT